>NZ_JBFBBY010000054.1:0-46639 GCF_040682875.1 Amycolatopsis sp. NPDC051071
GACCACCGGGTGAACTACAAGGCGTACAACCTGGACCAGGTCCTCGACGGCGACCTCGACAACGTGCTGGACGCGCTCATCACCGCGGACCGCGAAGAGCGTCTCTCCGCCCACGCGGGCTGATACCTGAGTCGATCAGAGCCACGACCTCGGTGTCGGTCCGTTGTCGAAGCGGCCTTCATCGAGCAGCCTTTGAAATTGCTCCTCCAGGTAGCTCGACCTGTACGTGCCGTCCAGGAGTCCGACTGCCTCGGCTTCAGCCTTGCCGATTAGGCGAATGGGGCCGTCGGAGTTGCCCGCTCCGCCGTAATCACCGAACCGACCTCCCCAGGCTGTCACCGCCTGCCAGTAGATGTCTGGTGGGTCGGGAAACAATGCGAGCAGGGCTGGATGGTTTCCGACGATTGGCCAGGTCCCGTCCCTGATCAATCTGGTGCCCGTGTGTACCGGCATATGACGCACCCGGTGCTTGCCCACATCGCCGATCCGCTGTAGAGAGAACACCCCCTCCAGCAACCCGACAGCGAGGCCCGTCGTGTCCTCGCCGAGGACAACAGCCAGATGGTGTCCCCCGGTCACCGCTGGAATCGCCACGACGTCGCCTGTCTTCGCCCGAAAAGTCTTCTTGGCGGCCGGTGGTACCAGAGCTTGTACATCTTCGGCGGCGATGTCGGCGAAAATGCGTTCTCCGGCCTGTAGGACTTCAAGCAAGTGAGTCGCGAGATCCTCGGCCGACAGCTTCCGTTCCCGGTTTGCGCTGATCCTCTCCACGAGGAGGTTCAGGAACTCGGCGGCTTCGTTGAAAGTGTTGTCGTTAAGAGAGGCCACTTGGTCCGAAGGTTCGGCCTTGTACCACCGGTTCCCCCTCTTCTTCGCCTTGAGCAGAAGAGGGAAGGGAACATCGGAAAGGGCGTCCTCATCGGACTGGAACGAGAGGCTGACTATTTCGAGGAACTCGCCGAGCGTCGGGTCCTTGCCGATCTCCTCGGTGAAGGCCTGAAACACGTGGTCCAGCGATTCCAAAGAGGCTTGCAGTTCTTCTGACAACGACTGCGGGTTCATGGACAGCTCCCGCCTCGCAGCTGCTTGAGCCGTGCCTCGTAGCCGTTGTACTCCGGCATGCTGGACGGCGCAAGGGGGCGCTGCCGGTTGCCGCGATAGGTCTTCTTGTCGCGGCCGATGTAGGTTTCGTGCTCTTCGCTAAGCCGATGTTCTAGCAAGCGTGCCTCACCATACGTTCGATTTTCTGGGAGTCGTTCATAGTGGTCGATATCCGGGTCGAATCGGTCCCTGTTCTGGGAATGACGATACTTCACCTTCGCGTCGGTCTGATCCCCGCCGTACATACCCGAGTAGTAGCCATCCCTGTTGAGGTAGTCGAAGCGATCTGCCTTCTTGGCCGCGGCGAGGGTGAGGACGGCTGTGTCACCCGCGGCCACGTAGAAGCCGTTACTGTCTGTGGGGGACAGGTGGTAGATCTGCGTGACCTGCGTGTACGAGCGGATATCGATGACCTTCGCGGGCTTACCGTCGCGAGTGCGCAGGTTCTCCCCGGGCTGGATGTCCTGGGCAGGTGCTGCCCCATGCCGGTCGGCGACCCAGAACGGCTGGTCGGCGCTTGCGTCAACAGAGCCTCGCTTGCCAGCGTCGTCGATGGTCAGCCTCACCATTTGTGTGAGGCTCTTACCGCCGATCACGGAGGTGAGCGGACGGGTGGTGACACGGCCCGTCGCGGGGTCGACCGATGCGACCTAATCACCGGCTACGACGTCCTTGGTCGTCTTGCGACTGTCGTCCGACATCACCACGGACGTGGTGGCCGCGAGCCCTGCTGGTCTCAGCGGTAGCTTGCACTGCCGCATCGCCTCATGGATGGCGTTGCGGCCTGCCATGACCTCGTCTTTGGCCTCAGCGGATCGTTTGAGGAACTTGCCGACCTTGCCGGCGATCTTGGCGATCGCGGTGACCAGCTTGCCGCCCTTGGTCAGCAGTCCTATCGGGTTGGCGAAGCGGAGGGCGTTGACAATCGTCCAGATGCAGGCCTCGACGTCGCCCTGGGTGAAGCATTTGACGGCGTCGTTGTAGCCGATCATCTCTAGGATGATTTCGGCGCCTTCTTGCTTCAGGAAGTCGAGCAACGACATGTTGGTGTCGGCGACGTTTAATCGACAGGACGGTGACGGTCGACGACGTCGACGGCCGCCCCGCCACTCTCTCCTACTCCGGCATCGCGTTGGCCGCGAGTCGTTGATGGTATGGGCGGGTGACGGTTCGGGCCTGTGCTGCGATTGGACGTCACCACGATGTCGTAGAGGGGTCGCGCACATGGCCCCCGCGCCGACAACGGCAACGGCGGTACCGAGCTCGGCAAGTTTTACGGCGCGAACCGTCTCCTCCACCGCGACGCGTTTACCGTCAACATCGTGCCCTGGCCTGAACGAACTGGTGGGGCGGCAACCACCACGATGCCGCCCCACCACCTACACGCCACGATCACAGCCATGTCCCACGACCACCCGCCCACCCTGCTCGCCACCCACCGGTTGACCATCACCCCCGACTACCGGCTGGTCTTCCTCAACGACCAGGACAACGACGCAGGACCAGGAGCCTCCGGTGTCCTCGCCGACGCAGCCCGGAACGTCGCGGCCTCCGACGGCTACACCCTTGTCATTACCGTCGCGCAAGACCTTCTCCCCGTCGGGGTCACCACCACCATCTGGGACAGCGACCCCCATACGGCACCCGGCGCTGCCCGGCTACGTCTGGAATGCCCCAGCGGGCAACTCGCGCTCGGCTCCCCCACCGGCGGCGGCATCGACCTCTACCTCGAACCCGGCACCTACGCCGTCACCGTCAAGCACCACGGCCGCGACACCGCCGCCGCACGCCATCAGGAAATACTCCACGAGTACACGTCATCCGACGACCTCGAAGCCCTCATCACCACCACCCCGCTGACCGAGCGATACACGATCACGATGTGGCGCACCGGCGACATCGGCGACACCGACGACGAAGACGACGACTAGGCAGCGGCGATCCAAAGCGGATTTTCTGTCGGTGCCGCTCGGTAGGCTGACCGCCGTGTTCGACACCAACCTCGAAGTCTGCGGCGTCTGCGGCGTGACGAAACAACACCACGGCGAAACCTGCGATCCCGCCGCTATTCAGCGCATCACGGAATTCGAGGAGCACCTCGACCGCGAACTCGACGCGCTGCTCGCGCCCACCAGCCCGGCCTGACCGCCTGGATAACCGGGAACCCTGCCCCGCCGCGGGAGCACGCCGTAGACCGGGACACCACAGGCCATGATCGAGTGACGCTGACGATGCTCTCACCTGCCGCCGATACCGGACGTTCGGTCGTCGCACCGAATCCAGGGCGTCCTTGATTTAGTACAGTTCGCCGAGGATCGCGAGTTCGAGCTCAGCTTGCGCGTCGTCGTCGGTACAGGAACGGTGGGTAGCGCTCGCTCCCACGGCACAGAATCCGTCGCCAGGACCCCCAGTACCGTTCGAGCAGCTCCTCGCCTGTGCGATATCGGTACAGCCACAGGGCTCGGTCAGGAGCGCGTCCGGTGGTCGCAGGGAGATTAAGCGTCGGTCAGACGCTGGGCGCCAGCAGGTGGTGAGCACCTGGATCGTCGTGACGGAAAATTCGGGTGCCGGAGCCCGCGAACCTGAGACAGGATCGCATCCATGCACGAGTGGCCCGCCCTGAACCCCGGCAATATCCCCACCCCAGAACTGGTCGCCGCGTGGACAGCGCTGAGCATGGCACCCACCGAACGGATTCCCCTCTGGGCGGCACACTGGCTCAGCGACGGCTACGACGGGCACGCCCTGCGGACACTCGCCGGACTGAGTGGCACCGATTCCGGTGATGTGCACGACCTCCTGCGCGACGCACTCGCCGACTGCCGCACCTGCATCCCGGACTCCGCTACAGCCGCGGCGCACACCGCGTTCACCCACCTCGCTCGCCTGCACACCGACGGCCCCGTCAGTGAGGAATGGATCGTCGGCAAGGTCGACCACATCCTCGCCCAAACCGGATACCGCGGCAGCATCATCGACCTTCCACTCGGCCAGCTCTACTACCTCGTCGACGAATGGGACGCAGGCTGGGGCCGAACCATCCCGCAACTCCGAGCAGAAGTCCGCCACGCGTGCGCCGCCCAACTCACCGCACACCCGCCCACCATCACGAACCGGTCCACAGTAGACGAAGCCATACCCGCCAGCCAGCACACCGCGCGGCGTGACGTGCCCTGAAACCAGGCCATCGCGCGCAGCAGTACGCTGATCTCCCACCCACACGATCGACAAAGGTACAGCAGGACAATGCCTGAGAGGTGCCGCGTGGATGTTCTCCACAGCTGACGCCGTTCCCGAACCTGCCGGACGCTCTGACGAGCTCGGTCCGCCTGCCGAGGCGCCCTGCCGGTCGTGCCCGTATCGGCGCGATGTGCCCTCCGGTGTCTGGGACATCAGCGAATACGAGAAACTCGCCCGCTACGACCGGGACACCGGCGAGCAGCCCACCGGCCTGTTCCAATACCACCTCACCGACAAGGACAGCCGCCCCGCCAAACACCGTGCCCCGGAGTACTCAGGTACCGGTCTCGCCGGATCTGCGCCGGCTGGGCGGGCTGGGCGGGCTGCCACGACGGTGACAACCTCCTCAGCGGCCGGGGTGCTCAGTGGCGGAATCGGCTTCCTGGGAGGCGGTAACCCGTTCTTTGTCCCCGTCGGTGTCGGTGGGTCTGTGTCAACCATCAGATGCCTTCAGAACGACTATAATATCACCCTCAACCAAGCCATAAAAAATGGCTCTCGTAGATAGCAAACGGAAGAGCGCTGTGGAAAAGGACACCACCCCAACGTGCCGACAGCTTGCTTTCTGGACAGTTCCAGGAATAGCCTGAACCATTATCGGCGCCTTCGGGGCCGGTCCTGGAAATGGCTTGGCTTTCGTCGCAGTGGGAATCATCTGCGTGCTGGGAGTTGCGTTCTACGCGCTTCGACGCCGCCGGCGCGAGCAACGTAGCAAGGGCGGAAACTAGCCAACATTTCGCTAGCTGCTTCGGCGGTAAAGCCGTCGGAGGTGCGGGCAGGTGACGCCTCTATGCTTCGGCGTCACCTGCCCGGTGGGCTACCCCGTGGCCGTCAACCCGACGTCGCGACGGCGCCCTTACGGGCTCCGCCGGCCCACTGGGCTGCCCCCACCTGCTCTTCTGACCATCACGATCGCCGCCCTCGTCGGTCGTGACCGGCCTGCTCTCCCGCTCCCGGCTCTTGAGCGTGTCCCACCCTCGCTTGATCAGCCTGGCCGTTCCTCCGATGAACACGATGAGCGCCGCCAAGACGGTGGCTACAATGAGCGATACCGGGAAGTCGCCGATAGCGAAGGGCAGAGTCATCGCAAAGCAAGTGGCCCAGATGATCGCAAGTACCCCGACGGTTTCCGCGACTTGCTTAAACAAGCGGCCAATCACCTGAAGAACCTCCAGTTCCCCCGAGTTCTGAGGAGAGCCCAGCTCACCTTGGCATGGTGCCCGTGCCTGCGAAACTTTCTGCCGTAACGAAAGATTCGGACCGTGGAGCTGATCCCAGAATAGCCTAGCTGTCCCAGGACTCCAGCACATGCGCCACCGGCCGCACCGGATGCCATCCAGCCGAAAATCTTACGCGGTGTCACCCGTGAAAGGGGTTCGGCTCGCGGTGTAAATGTCCGAACCCACGAGCACGACTGAGTTGGGTTTCGTCGCCGCGTGAAGAGGGCTTTCGCGTGAGAGAGTGGATGGTCGGTGCCCTGCGTCCCGACGGGGAGACGCCCGGGCGACCAGCCCCGCACCGGACGCCTATCGGATGCCGTCGCATCGTGATCATACTGTCAGGCAAGGTATCGTGGGCATACAGTCCTTTATGGACTCTTCCGGTCGCGGTCGAGTTTCGGCCGCTACGTGAAGCGGATCGTGACCAAGGTTTTGTCGTCATGGCGTTTCGCGCGGGGCAGGGTCCGTGCGTCGGGATCGGCGTCGCGTTCCCAGCTGTGGCACCGGGTCAGGATGTCGTGCAGAGCGGTGTCGGTCATGGCGCTGATAGTGGCCCAGTCAGTGATTCCTAGCTGTGCCATGAGTTTGTAGGCGCCGTCGGTGGCCAGGACCGCCCACGGGATCTGGTCGATGTGGACGGTGGCGCGGAGGGCGTGGCGGGCGGCGGCCGGGTCGGCTTCCGCGATCCAGTAACCGCGGGGATCATTGCGGCGAGCTGCTTGCCGTCGCTGGAGCGCGGCCAGCAGCTCGCGGTGAGTGGCGTCGAACCCGGTTCCGCCGACGAGTCGCTGCCGGTACTGGTGGCGTTCGGGGAGGTCGAGGTTGCCGAGGCGGGGATCGGTGATCATCCGGCCCGGCGCGACCGTGAGGTTGTCGCCGAGCATGAGCATGTCGACCTGGTCGCCGCGCCGGCGCAGGATCGTCACCGTGCTGGACGGGGACGCGCTCGCGACCAGCCCGAGCCGGGCGGCGGTGTCGGTGATCGCAGCGGCGAGCGCGTCAGTGAGGTCGGCCTCGGGATCGCGGTCGAGATGATCCCGCAGGTGTCGGCCGAGGATGTCGGCGTAGGTGGCGGGGCTGACCGGGAGGGGCGCGTGGGCGCTGGCGCCGTCGAGCACGATCACGGCGGTCCGGGTGGTGAAGACCTTGTCGTCGCTGGCGTCGCAGGGTGGGAGCTGGGCGGCAGCGACGTTGATCGGTGTCACCATGTGAAGGGCCCGGCCACCATGTCGGTGCCGGTGACGCGCATGTCCTCGTAGTTACAGCTGATGATCGCGGAGAACTGGGTCTCGCCGACTTTCTTGAACAGCGCCGCGATGTTGTCGGCGAGGTGCTGGGCGGCGCCGAGGGAGCCGATGCTGTGGATTCCGGCGATGTGGACGACGACTCGGCCGTCGATCACGTGCCGTGCGAGGTAGGCGATGTCGCTGTCGCGTGGGTCGGCCTGGTCGGAGGGCGAGCCCTAGCGGGCGCTGCCGGCGGTCGGCTCGATCCACCAGCGTCCTCCGTCTTCGAGCATGGTCAGCGCGGGATCGCGGTGGAGCAGGCGCGCGGCGACCGGCGCGGATTTCGGCCCGCACACCAGGATCGTGTCACCGTCGGGCAGTTCGCTGTGGCCGGGATCGATCCGCGTCGGGTCACAGCTCCCGAAGCTGCCGACGACGGTGATCGAACACATCCTCAGCAAGGCGTCCGTATCACCGAGCAGGGAGAAAAGGGGCGGACGCTGCTCGCGCTCATGGCGACCGGGTCGCGCACTGACTCGTTGTTCGCCGAAGCCGTCGAGTACCTGCGGGAGGAGCCCGACGACGAGACGAGAGCCCTCGGGTTGGGCGAAGCCGTCCGGTACGCGCCGCACGACAAAGCCGAAGCACTGATCGCGGAGTCGCTGGCGGCGATGGAAAACGTGCGGTCGGTCGCGTTGATCGGCGATGTCCAGTTCGACCTGCCCGCGGACCTCAACAAGCGGGACATGGTGCTGGCGGTGTTGCTGGCCGGGGCGCCCACGGCCCTGCGACCCGCGCTCGTTGCGGAACTGCTCGCGTCGCCTCGCAGCGAGGGCTACGAGGGCGTCGGGCCCGCGCTGGTCCTGGCCCAGCACGCCCCCTCGTTGCGGCAGGAGATGGTCCATGACGCAGTCGAGTTGGCGCGGGGGTTGCTCGACCCCCGGCTACGGGCCTCGGCGATGGTGCAGGTGTACGACTTCCTAGCGAAGGACGGCTAGCCCCGCCCGGGTATAGAGTCACCTGGCACCGTGTAGCGAGCCAGCTTAGTGCTTGCACTGCGACCGGCGTGACGTCACAGCACGATGTCCGCTCTTCGGCATGACAAGACGTTGGCAGGATGCGGACAGCAGCGCCGGAACCGCGTGCCAGAGGGCTAGCCTGCGCTCGTGGAGCGACAGGGGCAGCAGCAGTGGTTTCCGGAATTCCCGTCCCAGCCCGGTTACCCGGCGCCTTCGCCGAAACGGCGTCGCACGGGGATGATCGCCGGGATCACCGTCGGCGTGCTGGTGGTGATCGCCGCTCTGGTGGCCGGGCTGCTGGTGTTCCTGAACAGCACGGACGACAGCGCTGCCTCATCCTGGCCTATCAGCGAGGGCAGTACCTCCCGAACCCCGTCGGCGCCCGGCTGGAAGACGCTGGAGCTCGGGCTGGGCGTGTTCGTCGAGGTGCCACCCACCTGGCAGCCGGTCGATGGAACCTACATCCCGGACGTTCGAACCCGAGGCGCGCGCTACAAACCGGGCTACTGCGCAGCGAATCCGAAAGCCATCCTCGGCCAGCTGTACCTCGACCGGGCGCGTACCACCGATCCGATGGCGGCCGCGGCGGACGCGTTGATGTATCGGGGATCGCGGGCTTTCCGCAGCGGCGGTCAGGTGTCTTCCGGCCCTGTCGGACGCCGCCCGGACGGCGGGGCGCAGGTGCAGGGCACGGTCACCCCGCACGGCAGGGACGACTGCGACCCGCCGTCGACCACCTACCGGGTGGTCGCCTTGCCCACCGCGCAGGGGACGCTTCTGGTCGTGGTGTGGGGTGACCTGCAGATGCCGGACTCGCCTGCCGAAGATGACCTCACCAGGATCGCGGACAGCGCGCGCCTCGGGTGACCGGGCTCCGCCTTTCCCTTCAAGAGAACGACTCAAAACGCTCACGCACATCCCGATGGCCGTCCACAAAGGACACGAGGCAGGGAACCCTCCAACGTGCGCTTCGCGGCATGAGCGGACGATGCCGTCAGTCGTCATCGCCCATGACGTCCAGGAGTAGGCCTTCCCGTGATCGCGGCGACGGTGAATATGCGACGGAAGTGCCGCTCGCCGAGCTCCACCACCCATGAGCCGGGTTTCAGCCGTTCAAGCACGTCGGTGCGCCGCCAGCCGGGCCCATCGGGGGTCTCGTCGACCGATCCGGTGCGGCGAACGTAATCATGGAGGAGGTACCAGCCCTTTGGCGACGAGCCGAACCACACGTCGAAGTACCTGACCTCGGCGGTCTCTCGGCCGCGGATCTCCCGTTCCAGATCGTCGCGGCCGACCGGCAGCACAATCCTGTCCTGCGGTTCCTTCCCCGGCACCCACGCACCCTCTTGCAGGTAGATCTCCCAATCGCTGTCGCCGTTTGAGGGGCAGCGAATCAGTGCGTGGGCGCGGTCGAGGTCCGCGACGTCGTCCAGCTTCTCGAATTCCGCGAAGTAGTAGTGGCCAGTCACCGGTTCGGCTCGCCGACGTGCCGCCAGCAGACTGACCATGCCCGCCAGACTGTCCCGTTCGGAGGGCGTCAGCGGCAACGCGTAGGTGTGTTCCGGCAGTAGCTCGTCGACCACATAGGCGGAGCGCAGGTCGACGATGTCGGCCTCGTGCCGGAACACTGCGAAGCCGCCGCCTTCGAACCCGTCCTGCCGCTCGTGCTTCGCAGGCCCGCGATCATCGGTGAGTCGCCTGAGCCTCTCCAGCTCCGCGACGCTCACCTCGCGGTAGTCGTCGTAGGAGTACCGGTCGAGGGTTTTCGCCAGGCCATGGCTTTGCGTCCACACACCGTGGCCGACGTACTTCTGCTCGTCGTCTGAGCCGATGCTGCGGTAGAGGCCTTCGGCGTTCCCGACATCGGACATACCGCGACCGCCTTCGAACAACGCGAAGTAGTGGTAGTCGGCCAGATAGCGCTCGAACACGCGATCACCCCCTCAATGATCACCTGATTTTAGCGGGCACCGGCGCCCGGGACACCGACAGCGCTTGAGCACCCCGTGGCCTGACCGGATGGTCATCTTCGCATCGGCGCCGGGAAGCGCGCTCGCACGGGAACGCGGTCACTAGGGAAGGCCCTGCAGCGAGTGGTCGCCACTCGCACTAGGCTTTAGCCGGCTGGATCGTCTTCGCGCCAATAGCCCGGGAAATCTTCCGGGGCACATCTTCTGATCTTGACCTGATACGCGTCATAGTACATGAGGTATGCGTCATGGTAGGTGAAGCTACGGAGGTGATCGCGTTCGGCAGCGGGTAGTGATTCCACCGGTTCGCCACCGTGCATGATCATGGGAGACACCCGGAATGGCCGCCCATGATTGTCTACGGTAAGCGCATATCGATGGCCGTCGACGTCGTACTTAACGCGCAGCTTGAAGGCGTGCGACGATCGTGTCGAATTCAGCATGACCGGAACGGACACCTGTTGCCCGGCCTGCACGCAGATACTGCGCTTCTCGAAGTAACTTCCAAAATCCGTGCCTTCTTTTACTAGGCGGGCACGCGGGTACGCGGCGTCAAGGTCGAACGTTATCGGGTGCTCGTTCCAGCCTCCGCTCTCAATCCAAAAGACGACACCGTCGATAATTTGACCGTCGACTTTCTCACTGACGCTGATGTCACGAATTACCACCTCGTTCCGAGTTTTATTGTGACACGCCAACACGACAGCTGCGGGACAGTCGAACGACGTGAGGACGTAAGCACCCAAAGCAAGCTGCTCGCCGAAAAGCGCATCCATTCCTTCCTGATCGCGGGGCAGGATCGACCTTGTGGCCAGGCGGGCGGCGGCTGAGGCATCGTGTCTGGAGAAGGCATGGAACCATCCGCTGTTCATGGCGTGGATCGAGTCGACTCGAACATCGAGCGCGTGGGCTGCCGCGGCTTCTTGCGGTAGCAGCGCGATCATGGACCGCACCGCTGCGTCGATATCGGTCAGCGTCACAGTGCGCGCTGCTAGATCTTCGTCGTTGCGAAGCTGTTCAGGAGTGCGTCCACTGTCCAGGATAGACGTAAGAATGATGGGAAGACTGCGGGAGGGGGTCGTTTTGTGGCGCCGTGATGCTTCGACGAACAGGTCCCGAACGACAAGCCAAACCTTGTCCGGATCTGCATCAGGGCGTCCGAGCTGGTCGAGGACGGGCCTAACGAATTCGCTTGGAGCAAGCTTGTCGACGACATCGCGAGAGTGCCGTCCGCAGTCGATGTCCAGAACGGACAAAAATTCGCAAACCTCGGCGAAGCATTTCTTTTCTTCCTCAGGAAGCGCTTCGGATCCGGCGCCGGGGTCTCCCCAGTGTGGAGGCAGACCTCGCCCGTGTCTGCGCAACGATTTTATGAACTGGAGAATGGTTTTATCTGTTGCGGCAGGTGCGCCTGTGTCGCCGAGATCTCGGAGTTCGGAGATGGCACTTTGCAGTAGTCGTGGTTCACCGGCGGCCAACGCAGAGTTTGTGACCAGCCGTGCGCGCACTTTCTTTCCGAGGGCGGCCCACTGGGCGAAGAGATGGGCCAAACCGCCATCAGCGACGAGCTCGTTGATGGACCTCCAAGGTCCGACTTCGGGATCGCGATGCTTGGCTGAAACCAACTCGGCATGCTGACCGCTAATCACGACCCAATCCTCGTGACGCTCGCAAAGCACAGATCGTTCCAAGCCAGCCTGAATTGCACCTTCCGATGTCAGGCTGTCCCGATAAGCAGCCAGTCCGTCAGCTGCGGCCATGCATGCCTGCCAGTGGAACCGGTCGAACGTGCGAGCACCCGAGTCGTCAGGGGGGTCGACCTTGGCCACGGCCTCGACAGCTGAGTCCATCCGCTCTGCTCACCTCGCTGGACTGGCCTGGCACTGCCAGACGACGTATGGCTGACTGTCGGGTCCCTGCGCCGTCCAGTGTAGGCAACGG
Source organism: Amycolatopsis sp. NPDC051071 (assembly GCF_040682875.1). Lineage (NCBI taxonomy): Bacteria > Bacillati > Actinomycetota > Actinomycetes > Pseudonocardiales > Pseudonocardiaceae > Amycolatopsis > Amycolatopsis sp. NPDC051071. The sequence continues at coordinate 11,718 of NZ_JBFBBY010000054.1, forward strand.
CCCTGACGCAAGGCCGGACCAGTATCGGCAGATTCTCCGGTCGACAAGCACCAGATCCGTCGCACCACCACCGAACTGTCCAGGATCAACCACGAGACGGTCTTCCTTGATGTCCGCTTCTCAGCAGTAGCGGACGTTCACGCGACCGAGTTGGGCCAAATATCTGGACAGGGAGATCGGATTACTACGAGGCGGGGCGTACTAGAAGGTGGTCGCTGAGTTCGACCGTTGCCAGGTACCACCAGAAGATCCAGTCTAGGAAGGCTGGGTCGTAGTCGCGTTGCTGCTTCAGGTCTTGGTGACGTAGGGCGAAGTTGTTGGCGATCTCGAAGAGTGCGCCCTCGTCCTTCTTGATGAGGTTGTCTTTCAGGAGTTGGCGGCGTTCCTCGATGATCCCAGCCAGTACGAGGATGGCGGACCGCTTGTCGTGCTCGGTTGATCCGCGCGCACGGTACAAGGCGATGCCGTGACGGACTCGGTCGGATGTCCGACCGGGCGGTTGGTTCGCGAGACGCGTGACAAGATCGGCCCGGGCGTCGTCGGTGACGGCAATGAGCCGTCCGATGTCCTCGCCGTCGTCGGCCAGCCTCAGGCCCAGGTCGCTACGGTCGAGAAGCTGGTTGACCCGCCACCTGTAGAGCACTCTGCCCGGTTCAATCGCGAACTGCGAGTAGTGTCAGCCACAGCCGCCGTAGCTGTGAAACGAGCGAGACCGCGGCCGCGCGACCAGGTCGTGGAGCGCCTCTATCACGTCGTATAGGGCATCATCGAGCGCTAAGAGTTGTGCGGTGTGCAGCGGCCAACGCAGGTTCGGGATACCCAGCATCTGCTGCAGGACATCGCCTCCATCGACGTCGACCCCGTCGTGGTCGTCGACGCAGATGTCGGGGAACGCCTTGCCGAGGTAGCCGTTCACCCTGAATGAGTCGACTATCCGTACGAACTCACGCGCGACCGCTGACATATTGAGACGGCTCGGTACAGTCGCGCGCCGCCGCTGCGACCAGTACGGCGTGCGTACAGATGCCTCTCGCAGCTGGCCCGCATTTTCCACGAGCCGCGACAGGAACCTTCTCGGACCACGTAGTGCATCGGATAGCGGGTCGCTGCCCCAGAAGTTACTGGAGGAACCGTTCGCACTCATGGCGTCGATCGCGGAAGTGCCGGCGAAGGCCTCGGTAAGCAACCATTCGCACTGCTGGGTGAAGTCCTGCCCGGCGCGCGCGATCAGTGCCTCGCCTTCGCGGACGAACAGCTCCCGCGGCCACACCAGTTCGAAATCCGCCTCGCCATATCCGTCATCGGCCAGAGCGGACCCCTGACCCGAATCCTCCTGCATCCTGCGCTTGGCCTCAGCTCCTACGGTGTGCAGCCCTACTGCCCTCAGCGCTGCGAGCCTTGCTGGGAACCACCGTTGTGTCCAGGAGATACCACCGAGAGGAACGGGTAGGTCCGGGTCGAAACGCTGGTAGTTCCGGAGCTCGGGGTCGACGGCATCCATCACGATCTGTACCGCTGGCTCCAGCCGACACAGCTCATCCTCTAGCTCGCTGATCTGCCGCTCGAAGTCCTCAGCTTCGGGCCGGTCACTACCGATTGTGTGGATCGTGCGGTAGATCTCGTCCATCTGCTCGATCTTGGCCACGAACGCCTGAAGCTGATCAACTGCCCACTGCTGGTCGACCACTGAGCCATCTCCGATCCTCGAACGGCCGATTCTAAGACGAGAGTTCGATCCAAAGCAGGCGACATACTGCGAGTCGGCGGCGAAGCTGACCTCGCGGGCCGTAGATAGTCAGCGAGCTTACGTAGCTGTTCTGTAAGCTCAGCCGTCCGACGATGGGGTTGATGGTCTGCGTAACGGTTAGACATGACTGCGATGACGAACGCTGTATCGCTTCCCTTACCCAGCCTGGTGTTGCCAGTCTGACTGCAGCCTTTCAGCGGTATTCAAGCTATGAGCGGTTACGTCGCTCGCCAACTCGTTAGTCACTGCCGAGCCGAAGATGTCCGCCGGTGACGGGGCCTGGCAGCTGCGTGATCTCGGTGCGGGCCAAGCTGGGTGTCAGTTCGAGAGCGTTCGCGATCGCGGCCGCGAGAGTGCGGCCGTGATCGGTGAGTCCGGCCATCGGGTTCGGCGGGCGGGTGCGGTGCACGAGTTGCTGGCCGAGTTCGCGTTCGAGGCGGCGGATGTCGCTGGCGAAGGCTTTCGGATCGATTCCTAGCGCGGCGGCGGTGGCGCGCATTGTCGGGTGGTCGCGGAGGTGAATGAAGGCGACCAGGCGTTTCCATGGGCGTGTGCCGGTCAGGACCGGGCGCAGTTCGGGTGAGATCGCCGTGGCCGGGTAGAGGGTGCTGCGGTGCCCGTGTGGGCCCGGCCGCCGGTCATCACCGAAGACATGCTGCACACCGTGCTGCGCCGCCGCGCGAACGGCGAGTCCGTCGAGGACATCCGCAGCGACCTGATCATCCCCACCGGCAAACGCAAAGGACAGAATCCCGGCCTGGCCAGCATTTATCGGGCGCTCGCCGAACACGAGAAGGCGCAGGCATACCCCGACGCCGTTGACCAGGCCCACGCTGAATTCGCCGCCGCAACTCCCGCGCCCAGCCGACAGGCAATGACTCGATGAAGGACCTGATCAGCTCCAGCACTCGCGGACAATTTCGCGACCTCATGACCGACAGCACCGTGGGCGCCATCGGCTCCGCGTTCCGCGACGAAGGGTTCGCCCCCAACCCCGACACCCAGTACAGCGACTCCAGCGTCCGGCGCACTGCCACCCAGGAATACCTGGACTCGGTCGCCTGGTCCGACCCTGGCCACGTCGCACGGGCATGCCGGGTGTTCGAACGGCTGCTGACCGACTGGCCGGACGGGCCCTACCTGCAGCGCTTCTACAGCGCGCTACGCCGAGACGGCTGCACACTCGCCCCTGACGGGCTGATCACCCCTCCGACCAGCCACAGCTCACAGCGCTCATTGAAGTCTATGGCCTCCCTGACTGATCCGTCCGCGATCCAGGAGCAGCTCGACCGGATCCAGCGCGCCATCATCGACGATCCCGCCCAGGCCATCGGCAGCGCGAAGGAGCTGATCGAGAGCACCGCCAAGGTCGTGCTCGTCGAGCGCGGCCGCCCCGTCAATGAGAAAGACGACCTTCCCGCGCTGGCCAGGGCAGCCCAAGACGCGCTCGGGTTGCACCCGTCGTCTGCAACGCGCGGCCCCGACGGCAGCGACGCGGTCAAGAAGATCCTGGGCGCGGTCACCACCATCGCCGCCGGCTTCGGCGAATTACGCAACCGCGGCTACGGAACCGGGCACGGCCCGGCGGCCGCGCGGACCGGGCTCCACCTCCGCCACGCGCACCTCGCGGTCAACGCCGCGGTGACCTGGTGCCAACTACTGCTCGACACGCTCGCCGACCCCGAAGCGCCCTGGCACAAGAACCCATGACCTGCGAGTTTTGGGCTTAACGCCAACGGCTGTACCGCTGCTACTCAACCCCGTCGTACGCGGGTTCGCGTGGATCGGTGCCGCCGACGGACGCCATCAGCGAATAGAGCATGAATCCGTCCGCATGGGTGTCGTAGGCGTCGTAGCTTCCGTATTGGCCCGTCTCCGGCGTGCCGTGGCTTTCGAAGAATTCCGCATTCAGGCCGAAGTGGAAAAGTGCCGGTACCGCGGCCCGGTGCAGCGTTTCGGGGAGCTCCTCGCCGTCCGCCGGAGGCGTGCGATAACCGACGGAGACCCTACATGATTGCCTGTGACCGCCGCAGGCAGTCAGAGGTCCGGTCGTGCACAGATGAGAACCGATCTGATCAGAGCCAGGACCTCGGCGCCGGACCGTTGTCGAAGCGCCCTTCGTTGAGTTGTTTCTGAAAGTACTCTTCCATATAGGTCGCTCGATAGGTTCCATCCAGGAGCCCGACAGCCTCCGCTTCGGCCTTATCAAGGAGACGAAATGGTCCTTCGAGAGGCCCCGCACCGCCGTACTCACCGAACCGATGGCCCGAGTCCGTCACTGCTTTCCAATAAACTTCGGGTGGATCAGGGAACAGTTCGAGGAGTGCCGAAGAGTTTCCGACAATCGGCCAAGTAGCGTTCCTGATTAACCTGTGGCCAGTGTAGATCGGAATGTGCCGAGCGCGATGGCGGACGACGTCGCCGACCCGCGGCCGAGAGAAGACGCCTGCCAGTAGCCCGATGGCAAGGCCCATGGTGTCAGCGCCGAGTACGACCGCCAAGTGATACCCTCGCGGCTCTGCGGGGATCGCGATGACGTCGCCTACCTTCGGCTGTACCACCTTCGTCGCAGGCAAGGACAACGCCTGGATATTCCCGACCGCGATATCGGCGAAGAAACAGCTACTGGCCTTAAGCACCTCGAGGACGCGGCTCGCGAGGCTTTCTGTCGACATCGGCTGGGCGCTACCTGCGCTACTCCGGTCGATGAGAAGTGTCAGGAACGCGCCTGCCTCGCTGAAGGTGTTGTCGTTAAGCGAAGCGACCCTGTCAGAAGGCTCAGTTTTGTACCATCTGTTGCCCTTCTTCTTCGCCTTGATCAGAAGCGGAAAGGGAGCACTAGCAAGAGCGTCCTCTCCCGGCTGAACCGACAGACTCAGAACCTCGAGGAACTCTCCGAGCGTCGGTTTTCCATCGATCTCCTCGGCGAACGCCTCGAAGACATGGTCCAGTGAGTCCAGAGCGTCTCGCAGATCGCTCGCTGCTAGCGGCGGGTTCACGGGCAGCTCCCACCCCGCAGCTGCTTGAGCCGCGCCTCGTAGCCTTCATACTCCGGCATGCTGCGCTCCGCGAGGGGGTTCTGCCGATTGCCGCGGAAGTCCCCCTCCCTGCGGCCGATGTAGGCCTTGTTCTCCTGGGTGAGTCGATGCTCCAGCAAACGGGCCTCCCCGTAGGTCCGGCTGTCCGGAATGGGATCCAAGTAGTCGCCATCGTCCTTGTTGAACCGGTTCCCGTTCCTTGAGTGCCGGTACTCCACGGATTCGACGGTCTCGCCGCCACCGAACATACCCGAGTAGTAAATGTTGTCGTCTTTGTCCTTAGCCCTAAAGCGCACGCTAGAACTCGTTTCCCGAACAGGACCTCAGGCAACTTGGCCTTGCTGGTGGCGATCCGGAGGCGGACATCGGCGCGCGCGCGACGATGTCCGCTGCCCAGCGGACGTGCCGCTCGGGGTGCGCTTCAGGGGGTCGCTTGGCCGGAACCGTAGCGATAGCGGGCATGCTGGCGATGACGTGGTGTGAGGTGGTTCAGCGAGATGAAGTCGGCCCTGAAGCGGCAGTGGCGCCACCGTGGCGGGACATGGTGGTGGGCGATCGTCGTCATCGTCCTCCCGGTCGCGCTGATCGCGGCGCTCGCCATGACCGTGCTGCTGATGGCCGTCGATGTCGGCGGTGACGCGAAGATCCGGATTGAGCTGATCAAGATTGGGCTTACCGTCGGCGCCGGCACCGGCGGTGTGGTCGCCCTGGTACTCACCGGGCGACGGCAGTGGTCTACCGAGCACGACGCCACCGAACGACGCCTCACCGAGCTGTATGTGAAAGCTGTCGAGCAGCTCGGCTCCGACAAGGCCCCGGTACGGCACGGCGCGCTCTACGCCCTCGAACGCGTCGCCCAAGACAACCCCGACCACCGCCAGACCGTGGTCGACGTGCTCTCCGCCTACCTACGAACCCCTTTTCGCCTGCCCGGGCAACCACGGCCCCGCCGCCAAGCCGGGATCCACCGCCCCCGGTCCACTCTGGTCGCTCCGAAGATCGAATCCCCGAACCGCCCCCGAACCGGGCGGGTTCGGGGGTGCGCCAGCCGTCAGGCCGGCGCCTCCGCATTTCGCACGCGCCTACTCGCCGGAGGAGACTGTCCGCGCGGGCGGGGGTCCGTGCGCTGGACCGCATCCCGCACGACTCCCCCGCCGACAGGAATCGCGTGCTGGAGAGCATCACCGAGTTTCTGCGCCACCGGACCCTCGCGACCGGTTCAGCGAATCAGGACGACGTCGCCGCGGCACTGGCCCTCCTGCGCGACCGCGGGACCGCGAAAAAGCGCGCCGTCGCGGACAACCCGTTGGACCTGCGGAAGATCCGGGTCGGCGAAGCCAATCTGCGAGGTCTGGTGTTGACCGAGGCCGACCTCAATGGCTCCGAACTGACCGGCGCGCGCCCGTCCGCCGCGAATCTGACCTCGGCCGACCTGCGAGGCGCCATCACGACCGGAACCCACTTCGCCGACGCGATCCTTGACGACGCCGACCTCCGCGGCAACGATCTCACCGGTAGCGATCTTCCCGGCAGCCGAGGACTCACCGAAGAACAGTTGGCCGCCGCCGTCATCACCCCAGCAGCATGAACCGCCGCCCGACCATCGCGGTCGCCGTCCACGACGGCTGGTTCGGCTGCGGCACAGGGGCCGGCCACGCGAACTTCGGTTTCCTCGAAACGCTGGTGAGTCTCGCTCCCTCCGGCGTCCGGCTTGTTGTCCTGCCGGTGATACTCGCCCCTTCCAGCGCCGAGTATCACCCCGGATGGCACGACCGGGCCACGGCCTTGGCCAAGGCGGCGCGGATCGACGTCCTCCCAGTGGACAATGGCACCGGCGGCCTCGATCGATGGGGACGGCTGGAGAACTTCCGGCACGTGTCCGCACACACCGCGACCAGGATCGCCCGCGAGGTCCTGCCCCGGTCCGGGCCGCTGCTCATCGTCGCCTTCGACGTCCCGTTCCTCGGGCTGCCCGCTCTCCTTCCCGATGCGGCACGCGCGAGGACCGTGCTGGTACCTCGTTCCAGCGGGCACGTTCACACACCCCACGACCAGGCCCGGCTGCGCTGGGAACTCCGGTCACTCCATGCCGGGATCGCCGACGGCACGAGAATCGGCACCATCTCACCGTTCATGGCCAGACACCTGCGCACCGACTACGCGATCCCGCGTGCCGTCATGGTCCCGCTCCCGGATGGGCTCACTCATTCCGAGTGGTCGAATACGAGAACCGGCGATCACGACGAAGTTCACAGCCTGCCCGATGAATTCCTGTTCGCCATGGGTCGTGCGGAACCGTACAAAGGCTTCGACGATCTCCTCGACGCCATCGCGATCCTGAAGAACGCAGGTGCGGCCCTGCCGCCACTGGTCCTCGCCGCGACCAGCGAACTCTCCCGGCCCAGTTCCTATCAAAAGCACCTTGCCCGCCGCCTCCGGGCTCTCGGGCACCCGTACACCTTTCTGACCAGGTTCACGCCCGCTGTCACCGCCCTGCTCAAGCACCCAGGACTCAGAGGCGTCGTCGTTCCCTCGCGGGTGGAACCGTTCGGACGGATCCCCATGGAGGCGTTCGCCGCGGGCGCGGCTCCCGTGATCACCACCACAGCGGGTGGCCTCGCAGACCAGGTAGTGGAAGGCCGGACGGGGTTCTCCTGCACGCCGGGCTCACCCCACCAGCTGGCCCGGGCGCTCATGCGCGCACTCGCCACAAGTCCCGTCTACCTGCGCCGACAGGCCTACCGGCACGCGCTGCGCGCTTTCGACCACACCGACGCGGTGCGCCTGTTCCTGTCCTCGACCGCGCCCTGGCTTCGCCTGCCGGACCACGATGATCGGCTACGGTGGCTGAGCACCACCGCACCGCTCGTTCCTGCAGGGAGTCCAGTGTTCACCGTGCCGCCGGTCAAAGTGCCGATCAGCCTCCAGGCACGGCACTGGAACACCGTCCGACCCGAACGAGTCGTCCTCGTCGTGGCTCACCACGTCACGTCCCTGCTCAGACTGCTGGACGTGCTGCCCGTCTTCGACTCCGACGCTCGCGTTCAGGTGGTGTTCAGCTGGAACGGTTCCGACCCCTTCCGGCACGGGACGGATCGGCTCCTCCAGCACCTCGGCGTCGTCGTCATTCCCTGGCAGCAGGCCATTGACACCGAATTCGATCTCATCCTCGCGGCCAATCACGGCGGGCTCACCGAATTGACCGGACCCATTGTCGTCATGCCGCACGGAGCCGGATACAATAAGAATTCTCCCGGAAACCGGAAACCGGAAACCGGAAACCGGAAACCGGAAACCGGAAACCGTTCAGTCTTCGGTCTTTCGCCCGAATGGCTGCTCTACGACGGCGAGCCGATCGCAGCGTCACTGGTGCTGTCGCATGAGGAACAACTCACCCGGCTTGCCGAGATCACCCCTGCGGCGTCCGGTACCGCGGTCGTCGCCGGGGATCCGTGTTTCGACCGGATTCTGCGCAGCGAGCACCTCCGTGCCCGCTACCGGACCAAGCTCGGCGTAACGGCCGGTCAGAAGCTCGTCACGATCTCGAGCACGTGGTTCACACGATCGCTCATGGGCACATGGCCCTCCCTGTTCAGGGAAGTACTCGCCTGCCTGCCGAGCGACGAATACCGAGTCGCCGCCGTCATCCATCCGAACATCTGGCACGGCCACGGTCCGTGGCAGGTACACACGTGGCTGGCCGACTGCGTCCGCGCTGGTCTGCTGCTCGTCCCACCGGAGGAGGGCTGGCAGGCCGCGTTGATCGCCTCGGACCTCGTCTTGGGTGATCACGGCGCGACGACCTGCTATGCGGCGGGCCTGCTACGCCCAGTTCTGTTGGCGGCTTTCCCCGACGAAGACGTCGCGATCGGATCGGCGGCCGAGTTGCTGGGCACGGTGGCGCCGCGGTTGCACCGGCACGCGTCCCTGCGCGCTCAGATAGAGGAAGCCCTCAGCCAGGACGTCGAGGGGCATCGTGCCGTTCGCGAAGCCCTGACCTCCTGCCCAGGGCAGGCGGCCTCCCGGTTGCGTGCCCTGTTCTACCGGCATCTCGGACTCTCAGAACCGGGCAGTGCCGCGTTGGTGCCGATCGTCCCCGTCGACGCACTCGTCTCGGCGGCGCAGCCGACGCCTGCCGCGGATCACGTCAGATGCTCGACCGACGATGCCGGTATCGCGAATCTCGTTCGCTATCCCGCCGAAGTGACTTCACCTCGGTCACCACGCGACAACACGACCCTGGTGGTGCACGAAGACCACCCTCAACGCGATCTGCTCGACAACGCCGAAGTGATCATCATCGGGCGCGGCGACACTCGAGCCGGAACCGAAGCCCTGCTGGACGACGCGCTCCAGCGACATCCGGGCGCGACTCTGGCCGTAGCCACCGGTGACCTGCTTGTCGTGCGAGTGCGAGACGAGGACTTGACCGTTCTCGCCGTCGCGGATCCAGTCGTCGCCGGAGCCTTCATTCACGAGTGGCTGCTCACCGGAAAGCCAGTAGCCGACCTGCCGTCGGCGTGGCATGTGTTGGCCGGTGCTACCCGCTTCGACGTCCGGACGGTGTCAGAGTGACCCCGTCTTCCTGTCGTTCAGAATCTTCTTCAGCTCCTCGGCGCGCCGGCGCAGGGCGTCGTCCTGCCGTCCTGTCTGTGCGAGCAGATCTGCCAGGACCGTGCTGCTGTGGGCCTCCCAAAACGGCATTCCCAGCTCGTCGAGCCGCCTGATCGCGTCACGCAGAGTATGTTCGGCCTCCTCATGATGTTCCGGCCCCGCGAGGACAAGGGAGCGTCCGAGGTTCGCGAGAGCCTTCGCCTGGTTGTGTTGTTCCTTGCCATCGCTGAAGTACTCCAGAGCGATGCGGCCTCGGGACACCGCGTCTTCCGTCCGGCCCGCCTCGGCCAGCATGGGGCCGCCGTTGAGATCGAGCAAGGCACGTTCCCGCGCTCGGTCGTTCTCGGGAAACGCCGGATCGTCCACTAACACACGTGCCTGGTCGATCGCGTCGACGGCGGCCTCGATCTCGCCCCGACGCTTGTGGACGAACGATTTCCACTGCAGCACCTTCTCGCGCGTGAACAACGCTTCACCGGACTCCGGCAGCTCATCGGCGAGAGCGGACGCGGCCTCGAAGTGCTCCATCGCGGCTTCGTCGTCCTCCACACCGAAGTACGCGGTTCCCAGTTCGGCGCGCATCCGCAGCACCGGCCGGGCATCCCCCGTCCTCGACCGGACCACGCTCGCGGCGGCGAGACCGAGTGTGTGGACGGCGATCGCGTCGCCATGAAGGTCGCGCTGGAAGTAGAAGGTCGCGAGTGCCTCGCTCAACTGCCAGGTCAAGGCGTGGAGTTCCTGGTCCGCGGCCGCTCGGACCACCCGCCTCAGATTCGCGCGCTCGGCTTCGAGGTCACCGACCGCCTTCCCCCATGCCTCGCCACCTGCGTACGCCGGTGCGACCCTGCCGTCGAACCGGTCACCGAACCTGGGACGGTCACTGATCGCGAGGTGGCGCGCCGCGACGAACTCCAGATACCACTCGACGACCCGCTCGACCGAGGCGTCGGCGTCATCAGGATGTTCGAAGTGCTCCGCCAGGCCGGCCGCGTGCTCTCGGACGAGACTGTGGACCTCATAGCGGTCGTGCCGAACCCGGGTGAGCAGGTTCGCCACGATCAAGCTCTCCAGCTCGACGTCACTCTTCGCGCCGAGCAACGCGTGGGCGGCGTCCTCGCAGAACCGTTCCCCCGGATGCAGGCTCAGCAACCGGTACGCCCTCTGGGCTTCCACAGGGAGATCCTGGTAGGAGACTTCGAAAACGGCCTCGACCACCGGACGTCCGTCCTCGGTCAGCTTCTTGAGGACCGATCGCGCGGCGCTGAGCTGACTCACATAGTCGGGCAGCCGCCCCGCGTGCCGGCTACCGAGCTGGGCTCCGGCGATGCTCAATGCCAGAGGCAGACGCCCGCACAACTCGACCAGTGCTTCCAGCGCTTCCAGATCGACCGGTGCCGGATCGGCCGCCAGGTCCACCGAGAGCAACTCGACCGAGCTCGGCACTGAGAACGGCGGCACCTCGACCACGGTGAACCTCTGCCGCGAGAATCCCTCGGACCGTTTGCGACTGGTCGCGATCACCGTGCTTCGGGAAGAGGACGGCAGGAGGTTCACGAGCTGCGCCGCCGACTCGACATCGTCGAGCACCACCAAGAGCCCGAGATCCGCGGTAATGGTCTGGAACTGCGCACGCAGCCCTTGCGAACTCGGCGACGGCTTCTCCACACCCAGCTGGCTGAGGAACAGGAACAGCACGTCGTCGACCGTCACCGACTCCGACGAGCTCCCCAGATCAGCCGACAACCAGCCGTCCGGGAACAAATCCTTGACCAGATGTGCGCACCTGGTAGCCAGCGTCGTCTTGCCGACCCCGGGCAACCCGGTCAGCACCACGACGCCGACCTGACGAGAAGCAAGCGAGGACGTGATGTCCCGCTCGATCAGCTCGAGCTCGCTCTCCCGGTTCACGAACAAACGAGGATCGGGCGCCAGCGCCCTCGGCACCGGCCTCGCGCCCACTGTCACGAATACCCCCTCGCGTAGACCACGGCCACCCTACCGAGGGCAGCAGGAACGTGCGTGCCCAAACGCACCAGGTCGCCGCCTTTACCCTATGGCGCACGCCGAGTTCGGAAAATGGACCGCTATGGACGGACAACCGGCTGAACGCGGCACAAGACCAGGCCAGATCGGCGAAAGGCACCTTTTGTTCGCGTTCTGTAGCGTCATCCCCAGCCTGTCGTCGAGGACTTCCCACGTCGCGCCGGACATCGACGCGTAGCCCAACAAACCCCGCAGTAGACGTCGAAGGCGCCGATCACACTGCGCAGGTGCGCCTGGGCGCGGCGGGGATCTCCGAGCGGCAGCGGATCAACAGCTGGACAGCGAACATCGGTTCGTCCGTGGCGAACTTGTTCGGTACCGGCGCAACCACTCGCCCGGGAGGTCTCCGGTCTCCGCGCGCCGTCGGCACGAACTCACTGACGATCTCGCTCACGGCCTCGGCGAGCGCTCCCACCACCGTCCTTTCCTGCTTGGCTGTCTGACGAGCGAGGTAGCGGATCCTTGCCGGAGTCAGCGGAATCAGGTCGAGGCAGCCTGCGAGGGCTGCGGTTCTGGTGGACCGTTTGGCGGTGTAACGCTGGACCGAATACCGTCGACTTCACTTGTACATGACGCCCGTCACACACAAAGTGATCCACTGGAGACAGCCTGACTTGCGGATGACAGCGCCGCGCCTCTGCTACTGAGGGCTCCGCGTCCCCAAGCTGGGCGGAAACGGAAAGCTAATGTCACGTAGGCACTTCGCCGCGAAAGTCGCGGCGATCCCCGTTGCTGTGGCGTTGCTGTTGGGTATGACGACCGGAGTGGCCTCCGCAGCCATCATCGGGGGCAGCGTCAGCGGGCAGGCCGACAGCGACGGTTCTCTTGTCAGCGTCAGTCTCAGCAATGTCCTTCAGTGCAATGCGGTTATCGGATCCCTACAGTGCACGGGCAACAACTTCCTCACCGGTGGCAGCTTTGCGGGCGGGCTTGTATCGGGAGGAGGTTCACTCAATCACATCGTGTCAGGATTGTTGCGGCCAGCGGGTTAGTCAGGCGGCCTGCGTGGGGCAGCGTCGGTGGCGCGGGTGCGGATCTTGATCAGTTCGTTCAGGCCCTTACTGAAGCAGAAGGTGACCCTTCGGCAGGCCCACGATGACGGCGTTGGTGCCCGGGGCCGGTTCGGCGTCCAAGGCCGCCGCCAGCGTCGTGCTGGTGAGCAGATCGATCTCGCCCACGGCCTCGATGATCACCTGGCCGCCGTCCTTTTAAGGCTGTTTGCCGGTGGCGTGGTCGACGAACCGCACTGCCAGGTCGCGGAGTTTGATGTTCTCTCGCTGGGACTGTTCGACCAGCAGGGTGAAAGCTTCGTCGGCGGAGATCTGCCGGATTGCCATCAGGATGCCTTTGGCCTGGTCGATCACCGCGCGGGTGGTCAAAGCGGTGCGCAGCTGATCGGTGGTGTCATGGGCCCGCTGGTAGCGGCTGTAGGCGCGCAGAGCGGCGGTGACGGCGCTGGTGTAGAGGTCGAGCAGTTTCTCGTCCAGCTCGGCGAACCCGTGCCTGCGGGCGCTGTAGCAGTTAACGGCACCGGAGTGGTCGGCATCGATGACCAGCGGCGCGGAGAGGAAACTGCCGAAGCCGGCGGCCTTGGCGTCTTTCGCGAACGCGGGCCACAGGTCTGCGGCGTCATCAACCGAGATTCGCACCAGCTTGCCGGTGCGGGCGGCCCGCAGACAAGGGCCGTCGCCGCCGGCGTACTGGTCGTGGTCCAGTTCGGTGACCACCTCGCTGGTGGTCGCTATCGTGGTCGGGCTGCCGTCGTCGGTCAGCAGGGTGACGGTGGCCTCATCGACCCCCGGCACGGCCTGGGTGACCTGCTCACACACCTGGCGCAGCAGCACAGTGAAATCCTCCACGCTGTCCAGCGCCGCGGTCAGCGTTTCCAGCGCGCCGGTCACCTCGTCCAGCACCGACGGCCACGTCTCGTCCCGCTCGTGGTCGGTCATCGTCGCCACTCCTGCCTGCCGCGGCGACCGGGCAGGAACTTCAGGGAAGCAAGAGCGTGGGCGAACCGGAACGGACATCCATCGCTGGATGCGGTTCTTCCGTGCCACACTGCTGGACAAGGAGGGATCGCGCCGCGTTCTCCCTCCACCAAGGGTCCTGTCGACGTTCGCGCAAGATCAATCTGCCGCGAAGGCGGCGTACCGCTTAACCGGAACGCACGAGAAACCTCAGCCCCCCACGCTAACACACGCTTTCATAACGATCGTTTCCGAACACTTCAGCTGAGCGCCACTGGTTGATCGCCGAGACCCGGTATAACCGAGTCCGCCGAGCGCTTCGTAGCGTTCGTCAGACAGGTCGCGGCCAAGGGCAGGCCGGCTGAGATAACGGCCCGGGCTCAGACTCGCAGGCTTCCGCCGCCGCTAGAGGGACGGCTGGTCTGCTTGCAGGTTCTCGAGGATCGTGGTGGCGATGTCGGCGAACTGGTCGAGTTCTTCAGGCGTGAGCCGGTCGATGACAAGGCGCCGGACCTCCTTGGCATGACTGGGCGCGGCTTGTTTGAGCGCGGTGAGGCCTTTCGCTGTGATCACCGCCTCCATGCCGCGCGAGCCGCATCGTTCCCGCGTGACCAGGCCTCGCTTGCACATCCGGGTGAGCTGATGGTGCATGCGGCTCTTCTCCCAGCCGGCCACGCGACTGAGCTCGTAGGCGCGCATCCGCCCGTCCGGCGCCTCGGACAGCAACGCGAGCACGGTGTAATCGGCGTTGGACAGGCCGCTGCTGGCCTGGAGCTGCTGCTCGATGCGTGTCCGCAGCAGCTCCAGCATCTGGAAGGACACCCGCCACGCGCGGAGCTCGTGTCCGGTCAAACCCTCCTGCTTCATGCCGTCACTATACCTCGCGAGTTGACAAATCAACTCGGCAGCGTAGCCTTCAGTTGATACATCAACTCGCTGCCTTGATCGGGACGCGTCACCGTCGGGGACTTCGTGAACACCCAGGCTGACCGCACCGGCTTCCGTGCTTCCCGATTCCCGCAGCCATCCCACGCAGGAAGGCACACCATGACCAAACGACGTGACGATGGTGGGCAGCCGGAGCGGCCCACCCCGCGCACCGGGCGGCGCCACTTTCTGAAGGCGGCCACAGTGGCCGCCGCGGGAACGAGCTTGTTCGCGACCGGCCCGGCCGCAGCGGACGGTGATGCCGAGACGCACGCCGTCGGACAGCCGCCGGAGGACAGCGGGCAGCGGGGACGCCGCTACATCATCCGTGGCGGCGCGGTGATGTCCATGGACCCGAACGTCGGCAACTTCGCGACCGCCGACGTTCTGATCGAGGGCAGCAAGATCGTCGAGATCCGGCCCGGCATCCGCGCCGCGAACGCCGGCGTGATCGACGCGCGGGGGCGCATCGTGCTGCCGGGCTTCGTCGACACGCACCACCACTTGTTCGAGACCGCGGAACGCGCGTTTCTCGCCAACGGCCTGCTCCTCGACGATCACTCTGGCTCGCCGAGCGCGTACCCGAACTACGGCGAGCACATCCTGCAGGGCTTCGCGCGGGTCTACCGGCCGGCAGACGTCTACATCAACTCGTTGTTCGCCGGGCTTTCGCAGCTCGACACCGGTGTCACGACGGTGCTGGACGTCTCGCAGATCCACCACTCTCCCGAGCACACCGATGCCGCGATCCGGGCGCTCGTCGACACCGGGCGGCGTTCGGTGTTCGGGTTCTTCGAGGGTGACGGCCGCACGGGAGCCCGATATCCACAGGACGCCTACCGCATCAGGGATCGGTGGTTCTCCTCGGACGACCAACTGGTGAGCATGATCATGGGCGGAGAGCTCCACCTCGGCAGGCAGGTGTACACCCGCGCCTGGGCGATCGCCCGCGAGCTGGATCTCAAGATCGCCGCGCACTCCGTCGGCTCGTGGGGGATGCGGCCGGTCTTCGACGACCTAGCCAAGGGCACCGCTGGGGTCGACGTGGGGCCGGACAACCTGTTCTTCCACATGACCGGCATGTCCGACCAAACCTGGCGACGGTTGCGGGACGCCGGTGCACAGGTCTCGCTGGCCTTCCCGATCGAGATGAGCATGCGGCACGGCACGCCGCCCATCCTCAAGATGCGACAACTCGGCATGGAGCCCTCACTGAGCTCAGACGTCGAGACGACGATGGCCGCGGACCCGTTCACACAGATGCGCTCCGCGATGACCATGCAGCGCATGATCGTCAATCAGATGATCCTGGACCAAGGCGACCTCGTACCGCCGAACAACTGGCCGACGCCGGCCCCGGGCACGCCCGAACCGCTCACGGTGCGCGATGTGCTGCGGTACGCGACCGTCAATGGCGCCAAGCACCTCGGACTCGACCGCAAGACCGGCACACTGACACCCGGCAAGGAAGCCGACATCGTCCTGCTCGACGCCACCGCACTCAACGTGGCCCCGCTCAACAGCGTGCCGGGAGCGATCGTGTCGCTGATGGACCGCACCAACGTCGAGACGGTGATCGTCGCCGGCAAGGTGCGCAAGTGGAAAGGGCAGCTGCTCGACGCGGACCTGGCCCGGTTGCGCCGGGAACTCGAAACGTCCCGCGATCACCTCTTCGCGGCGATGGACCTGACGCAGGACCTGTTTGCCTGGAGCTGAGCTCGGCGGCCCGGCTCGCCATGACCGTGCGCCGACGCGCACTGGACTGGAGTTGCCCTGGGCGGCCAGGCCGCGCCTTGACCATCCACAAAGGACGCTTTTTGGCTGCAAAATTCCCGACTCATGCTCACCTGCGCTCTCGGGCTTGTCTGTGAAGGATTTGGGACACTCGACGTCCCAAATCCTTCATGGACGCGGACAGCGGCCTCCGGATCACAACGGCACCGACATCCGCCACACCACCTTTGTCTTACCCCTCAACAATGATCGCCTCGTCCGAAGCGATCATGCGGCCGCGGCCATCAGCACGCCTTCCCGAAGCAGGCGTCGTACGAGCACGAGCTGATCGGCTCGGTCCATCCCCGGGATCTCCCCCACCCGCCAGGTATTTCCGTCCAGCAACGCCGACAAGGCGCGTGCGGTGGAATCGGGAAGCGAGATGTGCCGGTCCGGGAGTTCCAGGACGACGAGGCCGTCCCTCGCGTTTCGAACGCGGAAACGCAGACCGTCGCGGCGGCGCACGGAGTCGCCGTCGCCGAGGTTCACCGCGAACGTGGCGGCCGCGACCGGGGCCAAGGGCTCCGGTCGATTCCCTTTCCACGCCCTGTCACGGACGTGCCGGGCGATGTCTTCGGCTGGAACGGTCTTCAGCGCGGCGATCAGGTCTGCCCGGACGGATTCGAGATGAGCGTCCAGCGCATCTGGATCGGCGATGTCGATCCCCAGGGGCAGGGAGGTACGCAACCGGTCGTCCGCGCCGACGAGAGCGGTGAGTGCCTCCACCAAGGCAAACCTGGTCACGACGTGGACGCCGACGGTCAGGTGCGCGGAAACATCACCGAGAGCGGTCGCGGAATGCAGCCAGCCGCGAGGTAGGTACATCACGTCACCGGGCTCGAGGACTTCGTCGATGACCGGAGCGTCGTCACGGGCCCGCGCCTCGACGGCGCCGGCGTGCTCGTGCCACTGCTGGTCACGCAGGGGCGCCGGGTGGACGGGTGCGTGCACCTTCCAGTGCTTGCGACCGGCGAACTGGAGGACGAAGACGTCGTGCACGTCGTAGTGCGCGGAGAACCCCTGCGATGACGGCGGGGTGATGTAGGCGTTGACCTGCGCCGGATGGCCGAGTTCGGCGGTCAGGCCCGTGGTGAAGTCGATGATGCCCGGCCAAATGCGGTGCAGGCCCTGCAGCACGATGGTGCCGCCGTCCGCGAAAAGAGCGGCGACCCGGTCGTCGAGGACCTGATCGCCGATCTCGGCGCCGACACCACCGCCACCGGTGAACGAACGAGAATCGATCACCGCTCCCTTACTGGCCATACGCAGAAACGGCGTACGCAAACCGCGGCACGACAGCATTTCATCGACGCCGTCCAAGTCGAGCAGATCCCCGAAGCGGTCGCCGGTCCGCCGCAGCAACGGCTTCCGGCCCCAGTGCCGGGTGGAGAACTCTTCGACGTCGGATCCGACCAGCCTGGTCAAAGGCCTCTTCGAAATACGGCCGTCCACCGGTACCGGGACTTCCCCGGTACCGGTGGACGGCTCGCTCAGGTCAGCTCGCGCCACTGTCCGCGCCGCCGTCGGCTCCGCCGTCATGCTTGCCGGAAGTGCCCTTGCCCGCGCCGGAGTCGGCCGGGCCCTCGGCACCGCCGTCGGCACCGCCGTCATGCTGACCAGGACTCCCCTGGCCCGCGCCGGAGTCGGCCGGTCCTTCCTTGTCCTTGCCCGATGTGGTGGAAATGTCGTCGTCGTTCAGGCTCACGTCGGTTCCCTTTCGGATGATCCGGCCGGTCGCCGGATGAATCACCGGCTGACTACCCCCGATCGGCACCACACACACCTCGAACAAGGAACACCAACGAGATCGTCAAGGACCGCTTAGAGACGGCGAAAGCGGGGTAATCGCGGCGGATCACCACTATCGGCAAGGAGAGTCATGCCCCCTCAACGTCAGCGCGAGCAGGAACCCGAGTCGAATACGACCGTCGGCCGGTCGGGTGAGGGGCAGCTCGGGGATTACCTGACGACCGCTCAGGGAGTCCGGCTGCCGGACACCGATCACTCACTGAAGGCGGGCCCGCGGGGGCCGTCCCTGATGGAGGACTTCCACCTCCGCGAGAAGATCACCCACTTCGACCACGAGCGCATCCCGGAACGAGTCGTCCACGCGCGGGGCGCGGCCGCACACGGCACTTTTCGCGCCTACGGCAACGCGTCCGCGGTGACCAAGGCCGGCTTTCTGGCCGAGGGGCGAGAGACCCCTGTTTTCGTGCGCTTCTCCACCGTGCTGGGATCGCGAGGATCCGCGGACACCGTCCGGGACGTCCGCGGGTTCGCGGTGAAGTTCTACACCGACGAGGGGAACTTCGACCTGGTCGGCAATAACATGCCGGTCTTCTTCATCCAGGACGGCATCAAGTTCCCCGACGTCATCCACGCGGCCAAGCCCCATCCGGACCGGGAAATCCCGCAGGCGCAGACCGCGCACGACACTTTCTGGGACTTCGTCTCCCTGCACACCGAAGCAACGCACCACGTCATGTGGGCCATGTCCGATCGCGGGATCCCCCGCTCTTACCGGACCATGGAGGGCTTCGGGGTGCACACCTTCCGGCTGGTCGCCGCCGACGGTGGGACCAGCCTGGTGAAGTTCCACTGGAAACCGGTGGCCGGGGTGCACTCGCTGGTCTGGGAAGAGGCCCAGATCGCCGCCGGGGCCGATCCCGACTTCCACCGCCGGGACATGGCCGAAGGCATCGACGCCGGGGCCCCCTTCGAGTACGAACTCGGCCTGCAGGTCCTGCCGGATTCCGACGACGAGATGTTCGAAGGGATCGACCTGCTCGATCCGACCAAAATCATCCCGGAAGAGCTCGCCGAGGTCCAGCTGGTCGGCAAGCTCACGCTGGACCGGAACCCGACCAACTACTTCGCCGAGACCGAACAGGTCGCCTTCCACACCGGCAACCTGGTACCGGGCATCGAGGTGACCGACGACCCGCTGATGCAGGCGAGGCTGTTCTCCTATCTCGACACTCAGCTCACCCGGCTCGGCGGCCCCAACTTCACGCAGCTGCCGATCAACTGCCCGCACGTGGCCGTCAACGACAACCTCCGCGACGGGATGCACCAGACCCTCGTTCACCACGGACTGGCCCCGTATCTGCCCAACAGGGTCGACAACGCCCTGCCGACGACGGCCACGGAAGCCGAAGGTGCCTACGTCCATCGGCCCTTCGAGGTCGCAGGCCCCAAGATCAGGGCCAACCCGGTGTCGTTCGACGATCACTTCTCGCAGGCCACGCTCTTCTGGAAGAGCATGTCCGGGATCGAGAAGGCCCACCTGATCGAGGCGTTCACGTTCGAGCTGGGAAAGTGCTTCGCACAGTCGATCCAGGCACGTGTCCTGGAATCACTCGCCAAGGTCGACACCGAACTGTGCACGGCGGTCGCCAAAGGACTCGGGCTGGCCGCCCCGCAGGGCATCCCGGCCGAAGACGTCATCCCGTCGGCCGCGCTGTCGCAGATTCCCGCGGGCCCAGGCCCGATCACAGGCCGCATCATCGGGGTCGTGGCGGCGGACGGCGCAGACCTCGGCGGGATCGGGAAACTTCGCCGGACCATCGAGGCCCAGGGCGCGATCCTGCGGGTTCTGGCACCGGCCGGCGGAACAGTGAAGCGAGGACGCGGACAGCAACCGGTGGCGAGGACCTTCCTCACCGCCCGTTCCATCGAATTCGACGCGGTGGTGATCGCCGGCGGCACGGCCGGCCTGCGCGACACCAAGCTGACCATTCTGCTGCAGGAGATGTTCCGCCACTGCAAGGTCATCGGTGCCTGGGGCGACGGAAACCAAGTGCTGACCGACGCCGGGATCGACGTCGACGCACCGGGAATCGTGCTCGCCGGCGAGGTCGCCAAACCGTTCTCCGCCGAGCTGGTGAACTCCGTGGGACTGCACCGGGTTTGGGAGCGGGCCGAACAGGTCATGAACGACTGAGAAAGCGAAAGTGATGACGAGCGCCCGGCAGAACGGCCGGGCCCAGAACGGAGGCGAATGTTCGACGATTTCACGCTCGAAGAAGTCGACGTCGGTGAAGTGACCCTCAGGGTCCGGCACGGCGGCTCAGGGCCACCTCTCGTCCTCCTGCACGGTCATCCCCGCACCCACACGACCTGGTACGACGTCGCGCCCCGGCTCTCGGACGCGTTCACCGTCGTCTGCCCGGATCTACGCGGCTACGGCCAGTCCTCGAAACCCGAGAGCACCGAAGACCACTCCTCCCACTCGAAACGCGCCATGGCGGCCGACGTCGTCGCGCTCATGCGTCATCTCGGGCATGAGCGGTTCGCCGTCGCCGGACACGACCGCGGCAGCTCGGTCGCCTACCGGCTCGCCCTCGACCATCCGGAGTCCGTCACGAAACTCGCCATCCTGGACGGGATCCCGATCGGCGAGCACCTCGCTCGCGCCGACGCGAAGTTCGCGCGGGCGTGGTGGCACTGGTTCTTCTTCGGGCAGCTCGCGAAAGCCGCCGAACGGGTGATCAACGCCGATCCAGACGCCTGGTACAGCGGGGATCCCGAAAAGATGGGCGCCGCGAACCACGCCGACTACCTGCGGGCCATCCACGATCCCGAGACTGTCCACGCCATGCTGGAGGACTACCGCGCCGGTCTCGGGCCCGACCGCGAGGCCGACGACGCCGACAAAGCGGCCGGAAACAAGATCACGTGCCCGCTCCTGGTGTTGTGGTCTAGCCTCGACGACCTCGAATACCTCTACGGCGACCCGGTCGCGGTCTGGCGCGAATGGGCCGAAGACGTCCGCGGCGGCCCGATCGAATCGGGGCATCACATGGCCGAGGAGAACCCGGCCGACCTCGCCGCGGCACTCCGGGAATTCCTGACCTCGGCGTGAGGTCCAGTGACGTTGTCCCAGGGTCGAGGTGCACGACGCTTATCGGCCGGCTCCCGGCAGGCCGGGCAACAGCTTGTCGAGAGTGATCGGCAGTTCGCGGATCCGGACACCGGTGGCATGGTGCACGGCGTTGGCGATGGCGGCCGCCGTGCCGACGATGCCGATTTCACCGATTCCCTTGCTGCCCATGGGGTTTACCCGCGAATCGATCTCGTCGAGCCAATCGGCGCGGAAATCTTCGACGTCCGCGTTGGTCGCGATGTGGTATTCGGCGAGATCGTGGTTGACGACGTGCCCGAACCGGGGGTCCAGCACACTGTTCTCGTGCAGGGCCATCGACAAACCCATGATCATTCCGCCGAGCAGCTGCGACCGCGCGGTGATCGGGTTGATGACGCGTCCGGTGTCGAAAGTGCCGTGCAGTCGTGAAACCCGGATCTCACCGGTGTCGGCGTCGACTCGCACCTCGGCGAACTGGGCGCCGAACGCATACATCGCGTAGTCGTTCTCGGCCGGGTTGTCCGGGGTGTCGGCGCTGATCTCGTCGCCTTCGGCGGGCTCGGTGCCGTACTTGCCGCGGAACTTTCGCGCGGCCGCGACCAGGGTCGATCCCCAGGACGCGGTCCCGGTGGAGCCGCCTGCCACGGTGGCGGACGGGTAAAGGGTGTCGCCGATGCGGACGTCGACCGAATCCGTGGGTACTTCCAGTGCGTCGGCGGTGATCTGCGGCAGGATGGTCCACGCGCCCGTTCCCAGATCGGCGGCACCGATTTCCGCGACGTACCGGCCATTTTCGAAGCGGATGACGGCAGTGGAGCCGGGCGACCGCTTCGCCGGGTACACCGACGCGGCGACTCCGGTGCCGACCAGCCAGTGCCCGTCTCGCCTGCTGCCTGGACGGGGATCGCGGCCGGCCCATCCGAAACGCTCGGCACCCGTTCGCAGGCACGCGACGAGATGACGGCTGGAGAACGGGTTGCCGGTCTCGGGGTCGCGCTCCGGTTCATTGAGGACGCGCAACTCGACGGGGTCGAGTCCGAGTGCGACGGCGAGTTCGTCCATGGCCACCTCGGGACCGAACATCCCGGGGCATTCACCCGGCGCACGCATCCAGGACGGCACCGGTACGTCGAGCGCGGCGAGGCGGTGGGTGGTCACCCGGTTCGGGACGGCGTACATCATCCGGGCCGGCACGGCGGTCTGCTCCGCGTACTCCTTGATCCGTGATGTCTGTTCGACGACGTCCACACGCAGGGACCGCAGCCTGCCGTCGGGGTCTGTGCCGAGCCGCACGCGCTGGATCGTGGGTGTGCGATAGCCGGTGAGGCTGAACATCTGCTGCCGGGTCAGCTCCAATTTGACCGGCCGTCCCGGGAGTGCGCGGGCGGCGAGTGCCGCGAGTACCACGTTGGCGTGCGGGTTTCCTTTCGAGCCGAAGCCGCCGCCCACGTACGGGCAGATCACCCGGACTCGCTCGCCGGGCAGGCCGAACACCTCCGCGATCGTCGACCGCACCGGATGGACGCCCTGGGTCGAATCCCACAGGGTCAGCGTTTCGCCGTCCCACAACGCCGTCGTGGCGTGCGACTCGAGCGGATTGTTGTGGTACATCGCCGTCGTGTAGGTCTCGGCCACGGTCACCGCGGCTTCGTCGAACGCCTTCTCGACGTCACCTTCCGAGGTGTCGGTCGGGAAACCGCCGTTGACGCTGTCCGGCTTGCGCAGATCGGACCGGTCCGCCGCGAACCGGGCGTCGTGCGGCTCGGTGTCGTACTCCACCTTCACCAGCTCAGCGGCGTGCCGTGCGACTTCGGGTGTCTCAGCCAATACCAGGCCGATCACCTGGCCGCGAAACGCGACCTCGTGGTCCTGCAGTACAGCCAATTCCGCATCCTCGGTGGACGCGAGCCGCTCGGCGGTCGAAGGCGTGATCACCGCCACCACGCCATCGAGAGCCTCCGCCGCGTCCGTCGTGAACCGCGTGCACTTGCCACGAGCGATGCCTGCCTGGATCAGCCGGCCGTACACCGGCCGCTCGACAGGGGTTTCGTAGGCATACGGTGCCGTCCCGGTGACCTTCTTCGGCCCATCGTCGCGAGTACGGCCTTGGCCCATCGCGTGTGGTTCCAGCAACCCGGTCATCGTTCACCTTCCGCGGCCGTCAGCTCGCGCAGCACCGCGGCCAGGGTGCGCGTGGCGAGCGGGATCTTGAACGCGTTGCCCCCGTCGAGCCCCTCCAGCGGTCGCGCTTCGAAGAGTTCGGCTTCGGCGGCGGACCGGAAGAGATCGTCATCGGGCCTCGCGCCGCGGAGAACCTCTTCGGCGCGCAGCGCACGCCAGGGTTTGTGCGCCACTCCCCCGAAAGCGACGCGAATGTCGCTGATCTTCCCCTCCAACATGGACACGGCGGCGGCGACGGACACGAGCGCGAAGGCGTAGGAGGCTCGGTCCCGGACCTTGCGGTAGGCCGACCGGCGAGTCCACGGCGCGGGCAGGCTGATTTCGGTGATGAGCTCCCCGTGCTCCAACACGGTGTCGCGTTCCGGATGGTCACCCGGCAGCCGGTGCAGCTCTCCGAAGGGGACGATTCGCTCACCCGATGGGCCGAGAACCCGGACCTGTGCCTCCAGTATCGACAGCGCGACCGCCATATCCGAAGGATGCGTCGCGGCGCATTGTTCGGACGCGCCGAGGATCGCGTGGTGACGCGTATAGCCACCGAGCGCGGAGCAGCCGGAGCCGGGCGACCTCTTGTTGCACGGTGTCGTGACGTCCTGGAAGTACACACACCGGGTGCGCTGCAGTGGATTGCCGCCGACGGTCGCCATGTTCCGCAGCTGCGGCGACGCGCCCGACAGCAACGCTTCGGCCAGGACGGGGTACCGCTCCAAGACGCGGTGGTCGGCTGCCAGCTCACTGTTGCGCACACCGGCTCCGATCACCAGTGCACCGTCGGCGTCCTCACGGAGCCCTGTGGGGGTCACTCCGGTGATGTCGATGACACGGGCAGGCCGCGCGATCCCGAGCTTCAGGTGGTCGACCAGGTTGGTCCCGCCGCCAAGGAAGACGGCCGACGGGTCGTCAGCCACCGCCCGCACGGCATCGGCGGGGGTGGACGGGCTGGCGAAGGTGAACGGCCTCATCCACCCTCCCCTGTCCGGTGGATGGCCGCGACGATGCCGTCGTAGGCTCCGCAACGGCAAAGGTTGCCGCTCATCCGTTCGGCGATCTCCGCTTCCGTCCACTGTGGAGTCGAAGCCACCGGTGAGGTGACGTGGCTGGGTGAACCATCGCGGAACTCCGTCAGCAAACCCGCCGCCGAGCAGATCTGACCAGGCGTGCAATAGCCGCACTGGTAGGCGTCACTGTCGAGGAACGCCTCCCGCAAAGGATGCGGTTCCCCCTCGGTGGTCAGGCCCGCGGCCGTGGTGACGTCCGCCCCGTCGCAGGTCACGGCGAGCACCAGGCAGGCCAGCACCCGGCGGCCGCCGACCAGGACCGTGCAGGCCCCACATTGGCCGTGGTCACACCCCTTTTTCACGCTGTACGAATCGAGCTGGTCCCGCAGCAGGTCCAGCAAGGTACGACGCGGATCGACGGTCAGCCGACGCGAGACCCCGTCGACGCGAACGGCGATCGTGCCGGTTTCACCAGCCGATTCGGTCAAGGCCATGGTTTACCGCCTGTCCTGGAAGTCCTGTCGCCGAGGCGTACCCCGCTTCCATCGCCGCGAAACCGACACGGCCGGCCACAGGTCCCCTGGTCCCCTGGTCGGAGAGCTCCTTCATCTCGGCAGGCGGCTTTGGCAGAATGAGCCGGTGACCGACATCGATGAGCCCGCCGCAGGCGCTTCGCCTTCTGGCCTGGACGAGATCATGGGTGGGCGCCCGCACACCATCGGCAGCTTCCGCTTCCGCTTCGCCGACCAATCCTGGGTATGGTCCGACGAAGTCGCACGACTCCACGGCTACGCGCCGGGAACCGCCCAGCCCACGACCGAGCTACTGCTGTCGCACAAACACCCCGAAGACCGCGATACCGTCGCCGGAACACTGGCCGCGACGGTCCGCGACGGTACGGCGTTCTGCAGCCGCCACCGCATCATCGACACCGCCGGGACCGAACACCACGTCCTGGTCGTCGGCGACCGTCTCTACGACAGCACCGGCACCACCGTCGGCACCACCGGGTACTACATCGACCTCGACGCCAGCCGAGACGAACACCGGCGGCAAATCCTGGCCGAAGCCCTCCCGGAACTCCTCGACGCCCGCGCCTGTATCGAACAAGCCAAAGGCGCACTCATGCTCGTCTACGGCATCACCGCCGATCAAGCCTTTCACGTCCTCAGATGGAGATCGCAGGAAACCAACACCAAACTCCGTGACCTCGCCGGAAAACTCGCCACCGCCATCACCACCCTCGGCGGCGGTCCCCTGCGGCAGCGCGGCCAGTTCGACCACCTCCTGCTCACCGTCCACCAGCACCCCGACCCGGCATAGGCCGTGCCGGGGCCCTAGCGCGCCCTAGATCAAAACACCTCGGCGGAAACCGTGTGCGACGGCCTGTGCACGGTCTTGTGCCCCGAGCTTGCGGAAAAGCCGTTGTGCGTGCGTCTTCACCGTGTCTTCGGCAAGGTGCAGTTCACGACCGATTTCCACGTTGCGTTTGCCCTGGCTCATTCCGGTCAGTACCTGCAGCTCACGACTCGTCAGCTGGACGCCGGAAGAGGACGGCTGCCTCGGCGTCGGCACGGAAATACTGCTGAGAGTGTCGGTGAGAGCGGAGACGACCTCCGGCCACGAGGTGTTCCAGCGAAGGTAACCCCGGGCGCCGCAGACGATCGCGTTGGCCACCACCACAGGATCGTTGGCAGCGCCGAAGACCAGGACGTTGGCCCGGACGTCCGCTTCGACGAGCCGCCGAATGGCCTCCACTCTATTCGGCGCCGCACGCTCCAAGCCGACCAGCACCAGATCGGCCGGACGACGGGAATACCTGGCCAGCATTACCTCCGCCTCCGCTACACAGTCGACATGGCCTACGCCGGGGACAGCGGACATGGCACGTCTGAGCAAATCCCGCACTTTTCCCCGGCTGTCACAGATCAGGACCTCTGTCACCGCTTTACCCCTACTCCGCTCTTGGCTGCGAGCGAACGTGATCGGCAGGCAGGGGCTCGAGCACTGCTTCCCCGAGCCCCTGCCGCGTGAATCGACACTACTTTCGCAGCAAGCTTTCAGTGTTCGCGGCGGTCACCCGCGTGCCCGAACCAGCGTCGAGCGGATCCGTGGCGACAGTGCCGTTCACCGGAATGGGCAGCATCTCGAACTCGCTGTGGACAGGAGTGCCCGGCTTCGCCGTGGAAAGGGAATTCTGCTCCATCCGCGAGAGAATCGGCACGACAGGCAACTCGACGTTATCCAGCTCGGCGCTCAGCGGGCTGTTCAGATCCGCTTCCCGCAGGTCGCCGACCACACGGCCGATCTGCGCGGGCAGGGATTGCACCGAACCCGTCGACGGCGGGTAGACCTGCCCGACCGGTGTGGTGGTGGGCGGTACCGCGGCAGGCACGTCGGTCGTCACCCTGGTGACGGCCGGCCGCAAGGAGTCCTGCTCAGCCGCGACCAGCTGTTCCAGCGGCCGCGCTTGCCGCAGGGCCTCGGCCAGTTCGCTCACGGCGGGGCTGCTGATGGGCTGGTCCACCGGAGTCGCGGGCCGGTCGGGACCGACGTTTTCGGCCGCCGAGGCCACACCTGTCCCCAGCATCAACAGACCACCGCCGGCGATCGTGGCCCGCAGGGTGTGCTTCACCCAATTCTGCATGACAAATACTCCTTCTTGAATGAGCAACAAGGGAAACAAGGGTGACCAACCGTCGCAAGACAGCGACGCCTGATCATGATGATCGGCCGAGTCCGACGCCGATCACTTATCCGGTCAGCCGGGCCTGACCCCTGGCTGAATCACCGCTGCCGGTACGGCTTGGTGTCCGAAAGCGCCGCCATCCAGCGGAATCCGCTTGGCAGGCGCGGCACAGTCGGGCATGGCGGCAACGCTCCCGTGATCACCACTGCCCGCCACAGCGAGACTTGTCCGTCCTCCGCACGTCGCCATCGGCGACCACGGCGGAATCGGCTTCCCCACAGCATGACCGGACGCGCGTGGGTGCGATGCCCATGGGTGCGATGTCCAAGACGCTTGGTGGCCGGCAACCTTGTGTCCACGCGGAGACGGCCGCGATGTGGCGGCGTGGTCCGCCTTGCCCTGAAGGGTCTGGGCGGAGATGACGTCGGCCGGATCCGAGGCGGGAGCACCACCGTCGGAGACCGTGACGCCGCCCCGGCCGCGACCGGCTTCGGCCAGTCGCCGCTGATCGGGAACGTCAAGCGTGGTGGCCCTCTGGCGGGCTGCCTCGGTACCGGCCGGTGCCACAGTCATCGCGGATTTCACTGTCTCGTCAAGGAAGTTCGACGAGACAACCACGTGGCCGACGAGCGCTTCCACGCCTTTTGCCTTCTGTGTCCCCGGCGATACCGCGATCGCGCGCAAAGTTCGGTTCGCTGTCAGGGATATCGGGCTCATCTCGACCGCGGCCGTCGGAGCACTCGATCCGGGCAAGCCATCGATGATCAGGGGGTCGGCCCTCGCGCCGCCATCACCCGCGATCCAGGCCACGGCGGTAACCGCGGCGACACCGCCCACCAAGACGAGCACACGAGCCAGAAGGCGACCGACGCGCACCGCGTCGATTGTCCGGCTTCCCGCGTCCGTCACAGCGACCGGCTCCCTTTTCTCGTCAGCTTGTCCGCGCCCGGCATCAGTACGTCGATACCGCGAGGGAATCATAGGAGTTTCGTACGGCTGCCGACTCGCGCCCCTCACCTGATAATCCGCCGACAACCGGCGTTTACGCCGTGTCGCGGCCACCGGATCGAAGCTGACCAGCGACAATTCACTGAGTATCATCGCGGCGACAGGTGTCAATACACGGGAAACCAATACACCCGAATCAGTGACCACGTGCGGGGCGGAACGACATCCCCGCGTAACACGATCGCGGGAACCGTGTTCTTGGTTGCGCGGTCAGGCGCGCCGAAGCTGCTCGCGCAGCTCCCCGAGCACCTTCGTGAGCAACCGGGAAACGTGCATTTGGGAGATACCGATCCTGGCCGCGATCTGCGCTTGGGTCAGGCCTTCGAAGAACCGCAACTTCACGATCGCCCGCTCACGTTCCGGCAACCGGCAAAGAAGGTGTGCCACCGTCTGGTGGTCTTCGATGAGGTCGAGACGCGCGTCCACCTCACCGATCACGTCAGCCAAGACCGTCGTCTCGTCACCCTTGGCGGCCGGTCGATCCAGTGACGCGGTCCGATAGCTGTTCGCCGCCAGCAAACCTTCACGGATCGTTTCGACGTCGTCGCCGAGATGACCGGCCAGCTCGCCCGGCGTCGGAGCGCGACCGAGAACCTGGCCGAGTTCCGTGGTTCCCTGCCTGAGCCGGAAGCTCAGTTCCTGCATGCCTCGTGGCACGTGCACCGCCCAACCCGTGTCACGGAAGAAACGGCGCACCTCACCCATGACCGTCGGGACGGCGAACGACAGGAAGTCACCGCCTCGGCCCGGGTCGAACCGGTCGACGGCCTTGACCAAACCGACCCTGGCGGCCTGGACCAAATCGTCTTTCGCCTGTCCCCGGCCGAGGTAGCGCAGCGCTATGTGCTCGGCCAGTGGTAACAGCTCGAGGATCAAGCGTTCACGCAGCCCGCGGCGACACGGATGATCGGCCGGAAGGGCGGCCAGCTGAGCGAACATGGGCCGGCAGTGCGCGTACTCGTCGTCCCGTCCGCGTCGGCTCTGCGTCGGCACCAGTACCCGGTCCGTCGTGCTCTGGCCGGTTACCACGGCAGGCTCCACAGTGGACGCGACAAGGTTCACCGCGAAGTCCTCGACCGAGTCCGGCCCAGCACGATCCGGCGGACTTCGGCCAGCACCACGTCACCGATCACCTCGTCGACCGGGCCGCATGCGCCTCGACTGCCCACCGCGACGACCACGGTGGCCACGTCGTGCAGTTTGACGTTGGTGTGCTGGGAAATCGCCTTCAGTGCGGCAAAGGCCTCGTCGGGTGTCCAGTGCCGCAACAGCATCAACATGCCCTTCGCCTGTTCGATGCTCGGCTGCGTGGCCAACGCCCGTCTTAGCTGCTCCACTTCTCCGGCGGGAGCCACCGTCAGCTCTGGTCTTGGCATACACCGCTGCCGGAGGCTCATCGCGCCGTCGTGACCCACGGATTGGGACGGCACACCGCTCCATCCGAACGGACGTTCACCGCCGCGCCCGGTTCGGCACGGTTGAGGTTCGCGACATAGCTGTTGGACAGTCCGAAGGTCTGCTGCATCATCACCGGCGCCACGGCGCCCGGCGCGGGGCAGCCGACGTGCCCGTGCCCAAGGGCGTGGCCGACCTCGTGGTTGACCGCATACCGGTGATAGCCCAGAAGATCATCCTCGTACGAATGAGCACCACGGACCCAGCGTGCGAGGTTGACGACGACCCGGTGATCGTGGGTGAGATAGCACGACGAGTCGTAGGGAATCTCGAATCCGCAAAGATCCGGGCGGCGGCTCGTGGTGGGGCTGGTGAGGCTGATCCGGAACGACGGTGAGGCGTCGAGATCATCGATCCGGCGGAGCGACACGTCGTCGGACGTGATCCATCCGCGCGGGTCCGAGAGGATGGTCTCCACTTCCGGGGCGAACGAGGGAAAGTCCACCCCGTCCTCGATCTCGACGGTGTAGGTCAGTTGCCGCGTTCCGGTGCCGGACACCGAACCACTCACACCGGGTACGACATGCCACGCTCCCGCGCCGGCCGGTGTGAAGGGAGCACCGTCCGGTAACGCGGCGGGCTCCGACGGGGGCGCGATCGGCTGGCTACTCGTCGGTGACGGCGACGGTTTCGGCTCCGGCGGGCCTGGGGCGACCGGAGTCTCGATAGCGAAAGGTGCCACGAAAAGCGCGGTCGAAAGCACCAAGGCGACGAAGACGACGATCAACGGCCACCACGTCCGGTCCGCCTCCGAAGCCTTCCGCGACCGGCGAGACGGGGCCTTCTCCGGCGGACTCGGGATCGTCTCACGACTACGCGGGGGTAACCGGTGCGCAGGGGGCGGAACCGGTTTGGCGCTCGCGTGCACCGGCGGCTGGGTCAAGGGAGCGCGAGGCTGCGGCAGCCAGTCGACGACGGCGCCGTCGCGTCGGACATGTGGACGCTCAGTAGGCAAGGCTCACACCCGCACAAGCCGGAGCGGGGGCGGCGTCGGATCGCGGGTACGACACCGTCTCCGGATCGCCGTCCGACGTATACCGATGCCCGGCAGGCGAACCGAGCTGGTCGAGCCAGTGGACCGAACCGTACTCCGCCTCCTTGCCGGACGACTGTGATCGGATCCGAGGGATGGCAGCGGGTTCGAACGCACGGGAACACGGAGACGGCGCGGGCCCGGCCCCGACGAGCAACGCCCCGCGATAGGCGTAGCCCGGTCCTTGCAACGCCAGTCCTTCGCGCCGGGGCTGCGCGCCATACGGCAGTGCGAGTGTGCTGGGCGCGTAACCGGGCAACGCTTGCCTGATCAGCGCGTCTCCCTGGGCGATCGCGGCCGACGCCTCGGCTTCGTCCGCGCGGCGCAGGTTCGTGTGCCGCGCGGTGTGGTTGCCGATCTCGAAATGGTGGTCGGACAACCAGCGCAAAGCACGTTGGTCACCGCCGAAAGGATGCTCGTTGACATACAGGCTGGCGACCGGCCGGAAGCGGGGATGCGCGGCCGCGACATCCATCAAGATCCGTACGGCGGTCCCCTGGGCCGGCTGTCCCTCCGGGGTGAGCGTGAACACGCTCGGGTCGCCGTCGTCGAAAGTCAGTACGACCGGATGCGTGCCCGCGGGCAGATCGAGCCGCCTGCTCAGCAGATCGGCAGTCGTGACCGGTACGTAGTCCTCGGCGGCCAGCCGTTCCAACTCCGCGGTGAAATCGGCGGGAGTACGGTCGTAGACAGATCGCGGCTTCTCGACGAGCCGGTGGTACATCAGGATCGGTACTCTGCCGAGTTCGTCGGCGCGCACCTGACGCGCGAACGCCGGTGTCATGCGGGTGGGCGCGACCGCGGGACGGGTGCCCAGCTCCGGCGACGGGGAAGCAGCCGGGACCGGCGGCCCGCATGCCGCCACGAGGGCGACGGCAATCCCCGCGCCGAACCGGAAGAGAAAAGACATTCTGAAAGTGTGCTGCCGGAACCGGGAGCGGGCACACCGATCCACCGAGTCGGGTGAGTCCGAATTTTGTTGCCCTCACGCGAAACCCGAAGTATCCCCAGCTCGGGGCACCCGGCCCGGAATCCGGCAAGGCACGATGTGGTGATCGTCGGCGGCTGGGTTTGCGGGTAGATCAACAGGGGTATTTCCCTGCACTGGTAACGAAAACATGAGTGCAGCTCGAAGGAGACCGGATGACCGACCACAGTCGCCGTTTCGTCCTCACCGTCGGACTGGCGGGACTCGCGGCGAGCGCGTGCGGTGCGCCCCGGCAAGGGAGTGCGGCCGCCGCGCCGGTGGCTACCACCCCGGCCGCGGCACCGGCGGTCGTGCAGCCGCCCACCGACCCACTCGCGACGAGCCTGCTGGTCGGCTTCTGCGGAGCGCCCGGCTCGAAGGCACTCGGCCGGATGACCGGAGACCTCACGGCCGCGAGCCGGGAACTCCGGAAACAGATCGGAAGCTTTCCGCCGGTGCGGCCGATCACACCGGTCGTGGAGTTGATAGCGACCACCGTGCACCGGTCACCCGGCGCGGACGGTATGTACCGCAGCCGATGCGGCGACGAAACGGTGAAGCGATACCTCGACGCGGCACGCGCGATGAACGGCTTGCTGTTGCTCGACATCCAGCCCGGTCGCGCGGACTTCCTGCCCGAGGTACGGGCCTACGAGCACTGGTTGAAAGAGCCCGATGTCGGGGTCGCGCTCGATCCCGAGTGGGCTGTCGAACCAGGTGTCATCCCCGGGAAGAAGTTCGGGCGCACCACTGGCGCCGAACTCGACGGGGTCGCCCATTACCTCGGCGAACTGGCGCAGCTTCACCGAGTGCCCGCCAAAGTCATGGTCTACCACCAGGTGGCTTCCAAGGTGGTGGGCGACGAGGAACTCCTGAAACCCCACGCGGGCGTCTCCGTGGTGAAGGTCGTCGATGGGATCGGTTCCGCCGAAGCCAAGAAGGCGACCTGGAAGACGCTCATGCCGACCAAGCCCGACCACGTGCGAGCGGGCTTCAAACTCTTCTTCGACGAGGACGCCCGCCGAGGGGCGGCCTTGATGACCCCGGCGGACGTCCTCTCCTTGGCGCCCACCCCGGCATACGTCCTCTACGAATAGTCCCAGACACGCCCTAGGCCAATCCGGTAACGCCGACGGTTTCCGCTGTCGCGCGGGTGGGATTTTGCTCTTTTCGTGGAACGCTGAGTCAGATCGTGCGATACGGCGTCATCGCGCCCGACAACTGATTCATCCCAGGAGAGGCCTTTGCGTCAATGATCACTCTCCGCCACGGTTCCACTCGCGTTGGCCACTCGTCCGTGTGTAACGGCCGTCGTTTTCGCGGGAAACAATGCGCACTGGTTGTATGACCTTCACCGACTACACCCGTTCGTGTGGTTTAGCCTTACCATACAGTGGGTAATCAATACAGTTTTTGTTCAGCCGGATATACACCCTTAGGAAGGGAACCACCCCCGATCTCTTCTCATCCTGACGACGTGTCGCTATTGTCGGCGGCGGTCGAAACCACGGCCCCCCTGGCAATTAGCGCTCAGCAACAAGTGCGAATCCCGTCGGACACGCGGACGTCCGACGCGGTGCGCCGGACGTCCGCGGAGGAGACAGGGACTGGGCGGTTCCAGCCCCACCGAAAGCATGGTCAGGCGCCAGGAGGCTGGCGTCGCGGCTCAGCGGGCGGATAGGTGTTGACGGGCGGCGCATCGGCCCCCGAGGCCGGGTACCCGGCCATCGCGCCGTCTTTCGGTCCTCGCCGGGCAAGGCCGGCGAGACCGAACAGGCCCACCAAACCGAGAAGACCCCAGAGTCCGTTGTCGCCCCGGTCGCCATCGGACCGCTCATCGCGCGAGTTTCCGTTTCCATCGTTGTCCACCTGCCGCGATGCCGGTGTCGCCGGACCGGGCTCGTCGGTCGCGGCCGCGGCCGCGGGAGTCACTCCGGTCAACAGGATGGCGGCGGCCGCCACACCCGCACAGGTCGACTTCCGTAGTGCCTGTTTCATTTCGATCCTTCTTTCGAATTCGGCGCTGAACGGTCGATCACCAAGGGCATACCCAGGTTGAACGAGTTCACACGCGCCTCACGCCGGACGTGTCGGCGCTTGACTAGCGGAACCCCGGATGCCGGCCGGATTATCCATTCACTAGTATGGCGATCGGTTCAAACAGGAGCCGTGGAAGTACGGACCGTGTCTTCGAGTCCTCCACTGGCCGTCCTTCCTGTTCGCGCGGTTAGCGCATCTGTCAGTGATGAACATGGTCCACATCCCGTGGATCGGGGGAAAATTGAACGATCGTCATGTGATCGCGCCTTTGGGTGCCGCCTTTACACCACGTCTGATCTGCACGGCCGGCGACCGTCTCATACATCCGGCGGACAGCCACAACGACCTCGCCCGCATTGTGGTGCGCTGGGCGCGCGCTTGGATTCCCGAGACCTGGCCTGCCCGCCAGTACTTCACCTCGCTGGGCATCGGAGATGACGAAAACCCTTGCTACACGGACAAGGACGTCGTCGGCTGGTTGCTCATGCAGCCTCGGCCGGGGTCGCTGGCCTGGCGTGTGCGCTCGAGGGAGATCGACGTCACGACGGCACTCACCGCGGAAGCGGAGGCCTGGCCCGGTTGAAAACGAAAAAGGACACAAGAAGCCCTGCTTCGCTCACATCACGGCGAAGCGGGGCTACTTCGGGCCTCTTCTTGCGGGGCAATATTTCGGCAAGCCGGTGTCGAAGATCAGAATGCGGTTAACCCGATTGGACCACTGTTCACGCGGTCAGCAGGTCGCGGTACCCACACGATGGTGGAGCAGGTTGGAAAAGAAAGCCGATGATCAGTACGTTTCCTCACACTGGACGGGAACACACCTTTACTGCCGTCCCGCACGACGCAACCGTCGAATCGAGGAGAACCCATGCTGAAGAAAATCGGTTTCGTAGCGGCCACCATGGCCGCCGGAGCGATCCTGAGCGGCGGTATCGCGTCCGCCGACACCCCGGACGGTGGAGTTGACTACAGCAGCCAGTTGGGCTTGCTCAACCTCAACAACACCGACATCCTGCACAACGTCAACGCCGTGGTCGGCGTCTGCGGCAACGACGTGAACGTCCTCGGTGTCCAGGTCCCGATCCGTCACTCGCTCAACGGAATCGGCGTGCCGATCCTGTCGCCGGGTGAGCACGAGGCCAGCGGCGAGTCCCCGTACAACTGCGCCGGTGGCGCCATCGTCGACGGCGGAACGTCCCAGGGCAACTGATCTCCCTGCCGAAGCCGGCCGCGGTGGTGCGCGGAAGGCGGCTTAGGCATGGGGTCCGGCGATTCGCCACGCAGTCTTAAGGCCCGGGACACGGAGAAGAGATGCACACTCCGCTACGTGTTCCAGCGCTGCCACGATGCGGACGCGACGTCGGCACGGGTGGGGCCGGTTCATCCTGCCCAGGAGTTGACCGGCCCCACCCGGCGTAAAAGCACCATGACCATCATTCACGGGACGGCGTGCCATTGGCTCGCCGTCCCGTGTCTTTCCTCCCTAGGAGTTTGTCTGTGATCAAGCAGCTTGGTTTTGTGGCTACCGCGTTGGCGGCTGGGATGGCGATCGCGGGTGGGTCGGCGTCGGCGGCTGGT
>NZ_JBFBBY010000055.1:0-46340 GCF_040682875.1 Amycolatopsis sp. NPDC051071
CTCGTACTGGGTGTACTCGGCCGAAGGGCCCGCGCCGCCAGGAACCACCTGGGCGCGAAGACCACGAACGAGATTTGTCAGACACGCCCTAAAAGCCGCGCGGATGCAGGATCTCCTCGGCGACCAGCCCCAGCCAGTCGACGAAGAGCGCCAGTACGGCGACGATGATGCCGAAGGTCAAGCTCAGGATCGGGCGGTACAGCCCGATCCCGGCGACAAGCCCGCCGCCGAGACCACCGCCGTCGATGAACGTCGCCAGCGTCGCGCTCGCGACGGTGAGCACCAGCGCGGTCCGGATCCCGGCGAGAATCACCGGGACGGCCAGCGGCAGTTCGATCCGCCACAGGATGGCCGTCTTGCCCATGCCCATGCCACGCGCGGCGTCGACGAGGGTCGGGTCGACGCCGTCGAGCCCGACGATCGTGTTCCGCAGCACCGGCAAGGTCGCGTAGACGACGAGCGCCGTCACCGCCGTCGCGGTACCCGTGCCGATCCAGAGCGCGAGCAGTACGACGAGCCCGATCGACGGGATCGCCTGGCCGAGGTTGCCCAGCCCCAGGCCGATCGGCCGGGCCCAGCGGGCACCGGCGCGAGTGAGCAGGATGCCGAGCGGGAGGGCGATGGCGATGGTGCACGCCGTCGAGATCCCGGTGAGCCGCAGGTGCGCGCCCAGTTCGGTGAAGATCTCACCGGCGTTGAGGAAACGCTGTTCGATCGAGTCGATCGGATGCGCACGCACGATCAGGAAGAGCGCCAGCAAGGCGAGGGTCAGCAGGACCGGGCGCACCAGCAGCCCGAGCCGGCGCCGACGAGGCCGCGCGGACACCGTGGTGTCCGGACCCGCGACAGGCGCCTCTTCTGTGTCCGGGATCGCGGGCGCGGGTGCCTCGTCGGTGGTTTTCAGTGCCGCGACGAGGCTGGGCACGTCGCACACTCCCAGCGGCCGCGCGGTGCCGTCCTCGGTGACCACGACCGCGGTGCTGCCGGTCCGCACCATCACGTCCAGCACGTCCCGCAGGGTGTCGTCGGGCCGGACCGGAGGCAGGCCGTCCGGCCCGGTCGCGGGCCGGAGCTCCAGGTCACCCACCCGGATCAGCGCGAGCCGCTTCAGGTTCCGTTTCGAGCCGACGAAGCTCGCGACGTAATCGTCCGCCGGGGCGGCGAGGATCGCCTGAGGCGTATCGTACTGCGCGATCACCGACCGCGGCCGCAGCACGGCGATCCGGTCGCCGACCTTCAGCGCCTCGTCGAAGTCGTGTGTGACGAACACAATCGTTTTGCGCACTTCCCGTTGCAGGCGAAGGAATTCGTCCTGCAACCGGGCGCGGGTGATCGGGTCGGTGGAGCCGAACGGCTCGTCCATCAGCATGACCGGCGGGTCCGCGGCCATCGCCCGCGCCACCCCGACACGCTGCTGCTGACCGCCGGAAAGCTCACGCGGGTACCGGATGCCGTGCTCGCGGGTCAGGCCGACGACGTCGAGCAGCTCGCGCACACGGTCGGCGACGCGTCGCCGGGTCCAGCCAAGCATCCGCGGCACCACGCCGATGTTGGCGTCCACCCGCAGATGCGGGAAGAGCCCGACCTGCTGGATGACGTAGCCGGTGTTGCGCCGGTGTTCGTCGAGGTCGAGCGCCGACACGTCCGTGCCGCCGATCGTGACGACGCCCGCGGTGGGCTCGACGAGCCGGTTGATCATCCGCATGGTCGTGGTCTTGCCGCAGCCCGACGGACCGGTCAGCACGACGATTTCGCCCGCGGGGATACGCATCGTCAGGCGTTCGACCGCCGGTACCGCTTGTCCGGGGTAGTGCTTGCCGACGTCCCGCAACTCGATCGTCTCACCGCCCATTCCGGCGGCTGCCCCCGATTTCGCCGGAGCCGCTGGAGCCGCCGCTCGGCCGGCACGGGGACGTCGCCGGGTGGTCAGCTTGCCGACCACCACGAAGGCCAGGTCGAACAGCAGCGCCAGCACCATGATCCCGAGCGTTCCGGTGAGGACCTGGTTCAGGGAGTTGGCCGAGCCGAACCGGCCGAGCCCGTCGAAGATCTGGTTGCCGAGGCCGGGGCCCTTGACGTACGCGCCGATGGCCGCGATACCGATCGTGATCTGCGTCGAGACCCGGATACCGGAAAGGATCACCGGCCAGGCGAGTGGCAGTCGCACGCGAAACAGCAGCCGCAGGCGGCCGAGACCCATCCCCCGCGCCGCGTCCACTACGGCCGGGTCGACGCCACGCAGTCCGACGATCGTGTTGCGTGTGATCGGCAGAAGGGCGTAGAGCACCAGTGCGAACAGGACATTCGTCAGCCCCAGCCCGAACGGGCCGATCAGGATGCCCAGCAGCGCGATCGACGGGACGGTCAGGAACGCCGCCGTCGTCGTGGTCGCCATCGAGCCGAGCCACCGCCGCCGGTAGGTGAGCAAGCCGATCGTCATACCGACCAGCACGGCCAGTGCCATCGCCGCCAGGGTGAGATCGACGTGCAAGATCGCGTCGTTGACGACGTCGATCCAGTTCTCTCGGAGGTACTCCGACAGGCTCAGGGCGTCGCTCCTCGACGTCGCAGGGACAGAAACAGCCGACCACGCCGGGTTCGGCCGGGCTCAGCCCAACATGCCCGCGGTGCTCCTGTCCACCCACGTCACGAACAACGCGGGGCCTATCCGTCCTCGAAGTCGAACCGCAGCGCCTCGACGCACCGGTGATATTTCTGTTCCATCTCGCGCTGGGTCTGCGCCGCGACGAACAGGTGCGCGAGTTCGTAGCTGTAGCTGTCCTGCGCCGGCATGTCCGAGAGCCGCGTGCCCTCCTCCGGCACCACTTCGATCTTGACGCCGGGGATCTCCGCCTCCAGGTCCGCGATCTCGCCCTTGGTGGGCACGCGGGTGACCACACCGTCGCGGAAGCGGCGGTGGTACCACTTTCCCGCGATCCGGTAGTCACCGTGCCGCCCCCGCTCCCCCGGATCCAGGCCGAGTCCCAGCCGCACCATGATCTGGTGGTTCGCCACGCCGTCGACGTACTCGAACAGTTCCGCGTGGGACTGCGAATGCCTCGGATTGATCTCCAGCAGGCAGGCCTGCCCGGATTCGGGATGGCAGAAGAACTCGATGCTGAAGGTGGCGTTGTCGAACCCGATCTGTTCCATCACCCGGACCGAGATCTCCTTCATCCGCTCGACCGCGTCGCCGGGCAGCTGCGACGGGTACTGATGTCTCAGGAAGCACGCGGAGTCGGGATAATTGATCGAATCGAGTACTCCGTACATCGTCACCCGCCCGTTGTGGACGTATCCCTCGGTCGCGGCCTGCACCCCGGTGAGTTCGCCTTCCGCGAGGCACGCCGCTCCTCCCGCGTCGGCCACTTCCACCGGAAGCTCGACCTTGCCGAGGATGAGGTCGAAGGGTTCGCCGACCCGGTCGACTCCTTCCCGGATCTCGGCCACCGCGTGGGCGAACTCATCCTCGTCGGCGACATGGAACGCCAGTTCGGACGAGAAGGACTTCACCGGTTTGAGCCACATGGGGTAGTCGACCTCCTCAGGTGGCCGAGGGTCGTCTTGTCCCAGATCGACGATGCCGAACGGCGGCACCTCGTCGATCACCTTCGTCTGTTCGAGCCGACTCCAGTATTTGTGCTCGCATTTGAGCACCGCTTCGAGTGACACGCCGGGAAGGTCGTACTTCTCGCACAGCATCGCCACCATCGTCGAAGCCGGGAAATCCCAGTAGCTGACGATCGCGTCGATCGAACCGGGGAAAGCGTCCAACCGCGCTTGTGCCTTCTCCATGAGTTCGATGATCGGGATCTCGCCGTACTGGAGTTCCTCGACTGACAGCAAGGGATGAAACCGGTACCGGTCCGCGCCTGGGATCCGCCGCAGTACCGCTTCGTTGCCTTCGTCGAGGCCGATCACGAAGACGTTCTTCTCCTCAGGGGGCTTGGAGGGTGTGTTCATGGACGACGGCTACCCGCGCCATCGTCGCCGAAAACCCGGCTGACGCTGGTTTGGCGACGTTGTCGTCCGGGAATCCGGGCACCATGACGGAGTCGCCCGGCACACGTTCACTGTGGATCGATACCGCACCCGCTCCCGATCGGAGCGGCACCCCGCTGCCGTCGAAGGTCGACGTCGCCGTGCTCGGCGGCGGTATCGCCGGGCTGACCACGGCCTACCGTCTCGCCCGTGCGGGACGGTCGGTACTGGTTCTGGAGGCGGGCCGGCTCGCGGCGGGGGTGTCCGGGCACACCACGGCGAAGGTCAGCACCCAGCACGGGTTGAAGTACGCCACGCTGGCCAAGACCAAAGGCACCGAAGCCGCCGCGATCTACGCCCGCAGCCAGACCTCGGCCCTGGAGTGGATCGCGGCCGCGTCGGCCGAACTCGGCATCGACTGCGGCTTCACCCGCGCCGACAGCTTCGTGTACACGACCAAGCCCGAAACCGTGGAAAGTCTCGAGCGGGAAGCGGAGGCCGCCGCCGAAGCAGGTCTCCCCGCGACCTTCGGCACCGAGGTCGATCTCGACGTGCCCGCGATCGGAGCGGTCAAATTCACCGCACAGGCCCATTTCCACCCTCGCCGGTGGCTGCTCGGCCTTGCCGGCGAGATCGAACGGGTGGGCGGCACGATCGTGGAGGGCGTCCGCGCGGACGGTGTCGACGAGCGCGGTGGTGTCCGGGTGCGCACCGGCCGCGGCGAGGTCCGGGCGAATGAGGTCGTGGTCGCGACCCACTATCCGATCCTGGACCGCGGCCTGTTCTTCGCCCGGCTGGATCCGGTACGCGACCTCGTGGTGGCAGGCCCCGTCGAAGGGAACCGGCTACCGGACGGGATGTTCCTCGACGCGGACACCCATCATTCCGTGCGCGGCTACTCGAACGACGGCGTCCCGTACGCGGTCGCGGGTGGTGAGCATTACCGCGTCGGCGATTCGGTCGACGTCGAGAGCCGTTACGAACGTTTGGCGAGCTGGGCGGGCCGTCACGCCGGTGTCGGTCGCGTGACCCACCGCTGGTCCGCGCATGATCTGTCCACTTTGGACTCCGTGCCGTACGTCGGGCGCTATCATCCGGCGAGCCGTCACCTTTGGGTCGCCACCGGCTTCGGGCAGTGGGGTATGACAGGCGGCACCGCCGCCGGACTTCTGCTGGGAGATCTGCTGACCGGCAGGGAGAATCCCGCGGCGAGCCTGTACGACCCGAACCGCTTCGACCTCCGGTCCGCGATCACCACCGTCGAAAACAACGTGACGGTCGCGAAATTCCTGATCGGTGACCACGTCAGCGCCCTGCGGAAGCCCGCCTCCCTTGACGAACTGGCCCCCGGCGAGGCCAAGGTCACCCGTGACGGCGGCGAACTCGTCGCCGCGTATCGGGATCCGGGCGGCGAACTGCACGCCGTCGGCGCCCACTGCACCCACCTCGGCTGCCTGGTCGCGTTCAACAACGCTGAGAAGACCTGGGACTGCCCTTGCCACGGCTCACGGTTCGACCTCGATGGCTCGGTCATCCAAGGACCGGCCGTGCGCGCGCTGGCGAAGAAACGGGAGCGGTGATGACCGGCATCGGTGTCGAAGAGGAGTTCCTGCTGGTCGACCCGCGAACCGGGGTGAGCTGCCCACGCGCCGAGGCGGTGATCACACGGCACCATGCCTGCTGCCGGCTGCCCGACGGCTCCGCCGTGCACCGCGAACTGCGGCCGACCCAGATCGAAGCCGCCACCGGCGTCTGCGAGACGGCCGACGAGCTGTACCGGCATCTGATCGCGGGACGGCGCACTCTCGCCGAGGCTGCCGCGCAGGAGGATTGCGCGATCATCGCCTCCGGTACTCCCCTGCGGGCCTCGCCGGATCGCCACTACGAGACCGGCGACCGGTTCGGCGAGGTCGACGAGCTCTACGCCGGAGTCGTCAAGGCGTACGAGGCTTGCGGATGTCACGTTCATGTCGGCGTACCCGATCGCGAGGTCGCGGTCGCCGTCGTGAACCATCTGTCGCCTTGGCTGCCCACCCTGCTCTCCCTGTCCGGCAATTCGCCGTTCCACCAAGGCCAAGACACCGGCTATGACAGCTGGCGGATGGTGGAGCAGAGCCGGTTCCCCGGTTCGGGCCTCCCGCCGTACTTCACCGACGGCGCCGAATACGACCGGCAGGTGGACCGTCTGGTGGACTGCGGTGTGCTCGTGGACGAGCGCCAGACGTTCTGGCTCGCGCGCCCGTCGTCGCGCTGGCCGACGGTCGAGGTACGAGCCGCCGATACGGCGTCCACTGTGGACGAAGCGGTGCTGCAGGCATTGCTGACCCGCGCGCTGGTGCGCACCGCGCTCGCCGCGCTGGACCGCGGTGTCGAGGCCGAACCGCTGGATCCGCAGATCGCCGCCGCCGCGGTGTGGTCGGCCAGCCGGCACGGCCTGTCGGGTCCGGCCGTCGATCCGGTGGCCGGGAAGACGATTCCGGCCACCGACCGGGCCGCCTCGCTGCTGGCGCACACCGGCCCGGCGCTGGAGGAGACGGGCGACCTCGCCTTGGTGCGGCCACTCTTCGAACGACTGGAGAACGAAGGCACCGGCGCCGAACGGCAACGCCGGGCGGCCGTCGACGGCGATATCGCGGTATTGCGGATGCTCACCGAAGAAACGGTTCCGCACGCCTGACCGTGGGTATCCGCCGCCCATGACGACTTCCGATCTTGAGGTGGCCGCGAGGCTGCCGCAGATCCGCGGCCCGCTGTCCGCGGCCGTGGTGGACACCCTGGCGGGTGGTCGCCGAGATGACTTCGATCTCGACGCGGCCGTCGGCGCGGACCCGTTCGGTGAAGATCTGCAGCTGGCGTTGCACGTCTGCTACGAACTGCACTACCAGGGCTTCGCCGAGGTGGACGCGGACTGGGAATGGGACATTTCACTGCTCGCCTTCCGCGCCGCCCTGGAGCGCGTGTTCCTCGACGGCCTCCGCCAGGCCGTTCCCGGCGGGGAAGACGTCGAGGCGCTGCTCGACGAATTGCTGATCGAGCCCGCCGACGGAAACGGGGTCTCGCACTTCCTCCGTGACGACGGCGCGTGGTGGCACGTCGAGGAGTACTTCGCCCACCGCTCGATCTACCACCTGAAGGAGGCCGATCCCCACGCGTGGGTGATCCCGCGGCTGCGGGGGCGGGCCAAGGCCGCGCTGGTCGCCGTCGAATTCGACGAGTTCGGGGGCGGGCGGGCCGAGCAGGCGCATTCCCAGCTGTTCGCGGATCTGCTGACCGCCGCGGGCCTGTCCGACGGCTACCTCGCCTACCTCGACCACGTCCCGGCCCACACGCTCGCGACGGTGAACATGATGTCGCTGTTCGGCCTGCACCGGAGCCTGCGTGGCGCGCTCGTCGGGCATTTCGCCAGCGCCGAGATCACCACCGCGCCCGCCGCCCGCCGGATGGACGAGGCGTTGCGACGGCTCGGCGGGGCGAAGGAATGCCGCTATTTCTATACCGAGCACATCGAGGCCGACGCCGTCCACGAACAGGTGCTGCGACACGACGTCATCGGTGACCTGCTGAAGCGGGAACCCGGTTTGGCGGCGGACATCGCGTTCGGCATCCAGGCCACCGGACTGCTGGAGGACCGGCTGAGTGACCACCTCATGCGGTGCTGGTCACTCGGTGAGTCCTCCTTGCTCAGGCCGCTGCGTCTGCCGTGACCTTCGGCGGTGGCTGGTGTCGCAGAACGGGTAGCGCTTGCTGCGACGGCAGGCGCAAAGGGCGACCACGAACCGATCCGAGGTCACCGTCTCGCCGTCGCCCGTGACGACCTCGACGGGCCCCTCCACCAGGAGGGGCCCACCGGGCTCGATCCGGACCCGGGTCTTACGGCCGCTCGGCACGGATCACCACCAGTTCTTCGTGCTGCTGCCCGGCCGCGATCAGGCCCGCTTCTTCGAGGAAGACTGCCCGCGCCCGCATCACCGGTCCGAACAGGATCGGCCGGGCCGCCACCACGGTCGCGGAGAGACCCGACGCACGCAGCTGCGAAAGCGATTTGTCCACATCGGCCACCGCGGAATGGACGAGGAGCAGAAAACCTTGAGGTGCCAGCATCGAAGCCACTTCGGAACACAGCTGGTCCAGCACGACGCGTCCGTCCGGACCGGCGTCCCACGCCCGCGCGGCCCCGCTCGCGGGTTTCGGGCAGGGGACATACGGCGGATTCGCCAGCACGACATCGTACGGCCCACCGCGAGCAGCTTCCGCGAGGCTTCCCCGCAGCGGGCGGATCGGCAGCCGGCGCAGGCGCGCGTTCGTCCAGACCGCGGCCAGCGCCCGGCGGGAGATGTCCACGGCGGTCACCGAAGCGGCACCGCTCGTCGCGGCCGTCAGTGCCAAGGCACCGGTGCCCGCGCACAAGTCGAGCACGCGAGCACCGGACGGCATCCCGGACGCGTGCAAGGCGGACGCCAGGAACCACGTGTCGTCCTGCGGCCGGTAGACGCCGGGCGGCCGGAACAGTCTTAGCCGCGGCGGGGCGAGGGGTCTGGCGCTACTGGTGATTCCGGTCATGGCTCCTCCGCTTCGCCGATCGTGCTTCCGGCTACCACCGTCGTGCGGTGCCAAACGTCCACAGTGGCCGGAGAATTCGCCGGACGGAACAGGATTGAACCGACGCTTGGCGGGTAGTCGCCGGGAAAGGACCACAAGGAGGTTTCTCATGGGTGACGACA
This sequence comes from Amycolatopsis sp. NPDC051071, assembly GCF_040682875.1. Lineage (NCBI taxonomy): Bacteria > Bacillati > Actinomycetota > Actinomycetes > Pseudonocardiales > Pseudonocardiaceae > Amycolatopsis > Amycolatopsis sp. NPDC051071. The sequence goes on from NZ_JBFBBY010000055.1 coordinate 8,703, forward strand.
CCGGCAAGGAGAAGGCCGCGCAGCAGCCCGAAGGGGCCGAATCAGGCAGCGGAAAGATTACCGACGACGAGGAGCGTCAGGAAATCCGGGGCGAACAGGGTACTTCTTCCGGCGACCCCCATGACGACACGGATCCCCAGTCCGGGTGATTCGACGTTGGGCCACGAACGCACGTTTAGTTTGGCGGATAAGGGAAATCCCCTGTGCATGACGAAACAGGCGCCGCTGCGGATTCTCCTGTGGCACGTCCACGGTTCCTGGGCGGAGTCCTTCGTGCGCGGGCCTCACCGTTATTACTTGCCCTTGCTGCCCGAAGGCGGGCAGTGGGGGCGTGGACTGTGCGGCCGTGACTGGCCGAACGCGGAAGAGGTCCCCGTCGACCGGTTGAAGGATCTCGACCCGGACGTGGTCGTCCTGCAGCGGCCCGAAGAGATCGACCTGGTCGACCGGTGGCTGGGCCGTCGTCCCGGCGGGGACCTTCCCGCGGTTTTCGTCGAGCACAACACCCCACGGCCGTCCGCGGCGACCACCCGGCATCCGCTCGCCGACCGGAACGACATCCCCTTGGCGCATGTCACGCACTTCAACGAGCTGATGTGGGATTCCGGTCTCGCACCGACCGTGGTGATCTCGCACGGCATCCCCGATCCGGGTGACCACTACACGGGTGAGATCCCGCATGGGGTGGCGATGATCAACGAGCCCGTCCGGCGAGGACGGATCACCGGGACCGATCTCCTGCCCGCGTTCGCGGAGATCGCTCCGGTGGACGTCTACGGCATCGGCAGTGAGGAACTCGACGGCCGTCATCGGGCGGTGTGGGCCGGTGGCGACCTTCCGGCCGCGCGACTGCATGCCGAAGTCGCCCGTCGCCGGGTGTACCTGCACACCGCTCGCTGGACGTCGCTCGGCTTGTCGTTACTCGAGGCAATGCACCTGGGGACGCCGGTCGTCGCGCTCGCGACCACGGAAGCCGTCCTCGCTGTACCTCCTGACGCCGGAGTGATCTCGACGGACGTCCAAGCACTCGCGAAGGCGTACCGAGAACTTATCCACGAACCAGACTTCGCTGTCCTGGCTGGAAAAGCCGCGCGTGAGTTCGCACTGTCCCACTACGGGCTCGACGCGTTTCTGAATCGCTGGGACGCCCTGCTGACCGAGGTGATCGCTTGACTCCGCCAGGCGCGGAGGGAAGGAGTCCGATGAGGATCGCGATGGTTTCCGAACACGCCAGCCCGCTCGCCGCCCTGGGCGGAGCCGACGCCGGTGGCCAGAACGTCCATGTCGCGGAACTTTCCGCCGCGCTGAGCCGTCAAGGCCACGACGTCACCGTCTACACCCGTCGCGAGAGCCGCCGCGTTCCCGCGACGGTCGAGGCCCCGGACGGATACCGCGTCGTCCATGTGCCGGCGGGACCACCGAAGAAGACCCCGAAAGACGAACTCCTGCCATATATGGGGGATTTCGCCCGCTTCCTTCGCTCACGCTGGAGCAAGGACCGGCCCGACGTGGTCCACGCGCATTTCTGGATGTCGGGACTGGCCTCCCTGCTGGCCGCCAAGGAAATCGGCGTCCCGGTGGCCCAGACCTTTCACGCCCTGGGCGTGGTGAAACGACGCTACCAGGGCAAAAACGACACCAGCCCGCCGGAGCGGAACCAGCTGGAGCGGATGATCGCCAAACGAGCCGATCGGGTGATCGCGACCTGTTCGGACGAGGTCTTCGAACTCGTCCGCATAGGTCTTCCCCGATCTCGCGCCTCCGTCGTCCCTTGCGGGGTCAACCTCGAGGGATTCACTCCCAACGGCGACGCCGCCGCTCGCACCGCTCCACATCGGATCGTCAGTGTCGGCAGGCTGGTACCCCGCAAGGGTTTTGACAACGTCATCACCGCTTTGGCCGGGCTGCCCGCCACCGAACTCGTGATCGCGGGCGGACCTGGCTCGGGCAAACTCGAGAACGACGAGGAAGCCCGGCGGCTACGCGCCATCGCCGAGCGGGTGGGTGTGAGCGACCGCGTGCACATGCCAGGGCAGATTTCACGTGACGAAATGCCGTCGCTCATGCGCTCCGCCGACGCGGTCGTCTGCACTCCCTGGTACGAACCGTTCGGGATCGTGCCGCTCGAAGCGATGGCGTGCGGTGTCCCGGTGGTCGCGGCCGCGGTCGGCGGACTGACCGACACCGTGGTCGACGGGGCCACTGGCCTGCTCGTCCCGCCCCAGAATCCCAAGGGTCTCGCGACCGCGTTACGACGACTGCTCGAGGACGCCTCCCTGCGTGAGGCGTACGGGCTGGCGGGCGCGGACCGCGTACGGGCGCGGTATTCCTGGGATCGGGTGGCTTCCGATTGCGTACGCGCTTATGCGCGGGTTTTGCAGGGAGAAACCGAGGTCGCTGTCGCCGCTTCGCCGTCCTGAGGCCGGGACTTCCGACTTCCGGGTGGTCGTCAGCCGACGTACCGCCGGGCCACCGACTTCCGCTGCGAGTCCTCCAGCAGGACCAGCCCGCGTTCTACCTCCGCCGGGACCACCTGTCGCTCCCGCAAAACCCACGGCAGCCCCCGCACCGCCTCGCCGACGGCCGCGACCGTCGCCCGGTCGAACGGGGCCGAGCGGAGCACGGTGACCATCCGCCGCAGAGCACTCCGGAGCGGACGACGTAGCCAGAGCGTCCACAGGGTGTTCCTGATGCCGAGCTGGCGACGGCGGCGCGGGTCACGGACGGCCGACGGGGCATGGTGGATGACCATTTGCTCGTCCCAGCACATCCACCAGCCACGGGTGGCGAGGTCGAGGGCGAACAGTTCCTCTTCTCCCCCGAGCCACATCCGATCGGAGAAGCCGCCGACGTCGGTGAACGCGCGGACCCGGACGGCCGAGAGGCCCGCCATCACGCCCAGCAACGCCGGACCGGGCAGCCAGTCCGGCCCGGGAACCGGGGAATACCTCAGTTCCGGGGTGATCGGGTCCTCGCTCAGCTTGGGCTCGACCAGGCACCGCCCGGTCACCACGCCGAGTCCGGGATACCGGTCGAGGTGGTCGGCGGCGCGGGTCAGCGCGTCCGGCTGCCACCGGGTGTCGTCATCGCAGAAGGCCACATAGGGCGTCGTCACCTCGCCCACCGCGACGTTGCGGGCCACGGCTCCGAGGTTTCGGGGCGAGCGGATCAGCCGCACCGAGGGAAAGCTGCGCTCGACGGCGTCCGCTGTGCCGTCCGTGGAGGCGTTGTCCACCAGCACGATCGGCGCCGCGTCGGGGAGCGCGATCATCGACGCGAGTGTCTCCAGCAGCTGCTCGCGCCGGTTGTAGGTGATCATGACGACCGTGATCCGGTCCTGCACTTCAGCCTCCCTGTGCTTGTTCGAGAACGCGGATCTGGTGCTCCACCCCGGCGGGCAGCGGCCGTCGCTCGGCCAGCGCACGCGGCAGCTTCCGGACGGTGCCGGCTAGCGCGCGGACGACGTGAGGTTCCCGGGGAATGCGTTTCACCGCCTGGAAAACTTGGAGCAGGCACTGCCGGACGGGCCGCCTCATGACCGTGATCAGCAGGTCGTTCCGGAGTTCGACGCGTTGGCGCCAGCCGGCCGACGGCCGCGCCGTCGACGGGTGGTGATAAGCCCGCACCCGTTCCACGTAACAGAGTCGCCAGCCCAGCGCGGCGAGGTCGTAGGACAGCAGCTTCTCTTCCGCGCCGAAACGCAGCAACGGACTGAAACCCGCCGCCTGCAGATAAGCCTTTCGCCGGACGACCGCGGAGCAGGCAAGGAATCCGAGCACCACCGGTCCTGGAAGCCCTTCAGGCCTGCCCAGTGGACTTTCAGCCATCAGCACGACGACGGGATCCTCACGTTGTTCTTCTCCGACGAGGGTTTTCGCCGCCACCAGTCCGACGTCGTCGTGGGTGTCGAGGAGCCGCTCCACTTCGGTGAGCGCGTCGTCGGCCCACCAGGAGTCGTCGTCGCTGAAGGCGACATAGGGTGTCCGCGCCAGCGCGACGCCGAGATTCCGGGCCGCCGCACCGATATTGCCCGGCAGGCTGACCACGCGGACACCGTCGAACCGGGACGCGCGGGCCGCGGTGTCGTCACTCGAAGCGTTGTCGATCACCACGACCGGCGGCGCAGGGCGCAACGACGTCAGTTCCGTCAGCGTCCGTTCGAGTTCTTCCGCCCGGTCGCGAGTGGCGATCACAACCGTCGTCCGTGCCGGGCTCACCGGGCAGACCCGGGTTTGAGCGCCTCGACCATGTCCCGCACCAGCTCGTTGTCCGTCGGCAGCGCCCGGAGCGCCGCCACCGCTCTGCCCTGGACCGACGAACACCAGCGCCACCAGGAATCGAGGACTTCGGTCCGGTGCGCCTCCTCGGCGGGCACCAGCGCGGGCCAGCCGAGCGCGTCGGCCTGGGCGGTGACCTTGCCGCCACCCGCGACCGGGTCGATCGCCAAGGCGGGAACGCCTGACCGCAGACTCAGTACCAAACCGTGCAGCCGGGTCGTGACCACGACGTCCAGATGCGAAACAATCGACGTGAACTGATCCGGCGTCTCACAGCGCTCCCAGTCCGACGGCGCCAGCCGCGTGTCGAGCGGCACCCTGGCACAGTTCACCCCGGCGATCCATCCGGTCACCGCGGCGTGCACGTCCGCGTGCCGGGCGAAGTCTCCGTACTCGCGCTGCGTCGGCGCCAGGATCACCCCCGCCACCAGCACCTCGTCGGTCGGCACGTCGACCGAGAGGTCCGGGATGGCGAGCCCGTCGTGGTCACGCGCGAACACCTCGTCGAAGCCGGTGACCGCGTCGTCGTCCGGATTGATCACCGACACCCCGACGGCGATCCGGCGGCAATGCGCGAACCGCTGGTGCATCTCACGTACCTGCCACCCCTGTGCGGGACCGCAGACGAACACGACATGGCTGTACCGCCCGGGTTCCACTTCCTCGTAACTCAGGTCGTCCGGCCGGAAGACAGGACTCCAGGCAAGGTCGTGCGGCAGCCCCATGGCGGACAGTGCTTGATCGACTTTCCGCATGCTCAGCACGTCGCCCGCGGTCGCTTCACCATGACGAAAACTCGCCCAGCCGATCACCAATGCGCGCATACCCGACGCTTACCCTGCTCCGGCGGCTTCACACGAAGTTTTTTCGGATGGCTGTCCGGGTAGCCCGTCCTCATGGACGGACGATTCGAACGTGCCCTGGTGACCGGAGGTGCGGGCTTCGTCGGATCGCACCTGTGCGAACGATTACTGGACGACGGGACCGAGGTGGTCGCGGCCGACAATTTCGCCACCGCCGACACCGGCAATATCGCCCATTTCCTCGACCACCCCGCGTTCCACTTGCTCTCGCGGGACGTGACCGTGCCGATCACCGCGCCGGGCCCGTTCGACGTCGTCTTCCACCTGGCTTCGGCCGCCTCGCCGCGGGACTATTTCCGGCTCCCGCTGGAGACCTTGCGCGCGGGCTCGTACGGCACCGAACACGCGCTGGCCATCGCCGAACGCGACGGCGCCCGGTTCGTCCTCGCGTCGACCAGCGAGGTCTACGGCGATCCGCGGGAACATCCGCAGCGCGAGGACTACTGGGGACATGTGAACCCGATCGGCCCGCGCAGTGTCTACGACGAGGCCAAGCGCTATGCCGAAGCGCTCACCGCGGCCACCCGCCGCGAGCGCGCGGTGAACACCGGTATCGCCCGGATCTTCAACACCTATGGCCCCCGGATGCGGTGCGACGACGGCCGCATGATCCCGACGTTCATCACGCAGGCACTGGGCGGGAAACCGCTCACCGTGGCCGGAACCGGACAGCAGACACGCTCTCTCTGCTACGTCGACGACACCGTCGGAGGCCTGGTCGCGCTCGCGGGCTCCGGCTTTCCGGGGCCGGTGAACCTCGGTAATCCCCACGAACTCGCCGTGCTCCAGATCGCCGAGGAGATCGTGTCGGTCACCGGCAGCTCGTCGGCGATCGAATACATCGACGCCGCCGTCGACGATCCCTCCCGTCGCTGCCCGGACATCTCGCTCGCACGGCGGGAACTCGGCTGGGCGCCGAAGATCGATCTGGCGCAAGGACTTCCGCTCACCATCGACTGGTACATCCGGAACCACCCCCTAGAGTCGCTTCACTGAGTAGCGACGTCCTGGGGTTTTGCGTCGCTTCGTTTATCGGCGACTCCACCGGGTAGCGCTATGGGAGTAAGGCGGGTCACGACCCGCATCCCCGACCGGAGAGGTGGCCCGGTGCGCATTCTCGGTATCAACGCCGTCTTCCACGACCCGGCCGCCGCGCTGGTCATCGACGGCGAGATCGTGGCAGCGGCCGAAGAGGAGCGATTCAGCCGTCGCAAGCACGGCAAGCGGCCCGTCCCTTTTTCCGCTTGGGAACAACCCGTCGAGGCAGCCGCGTGGTGCCTCGCGGAAGCGGGTATCGCGCCGCAGGATCTCGACGCCGTCGGGTACTCCTACGATCCCGCGCTCGTCGAGCCGGGGATCGACGGGCACGACGGGAAGAACGAAGGCCTGCGGACCGATTTCGCCCGGCGGGCTCCCGCTTTTCTGAAGTCGGCCCTGCCCGGCCTCGATCCCTCGATCGTCCGGTTCGTCCGGCATCACGTCGCCCACGCCGCGTCGGCCGCACTGGCCGCACCCTTCGACGACTGCGCGGTGCTGGTGGCCGACGGGCGCGGTGAGAGCACGTCGTATCTGGCAGGCGAGTACCGCGACGGCAAATTCGAGGAACTCGCCGAGCAGCGACTCCCCCACTCACTCGGGCTGATGTACGAGGACCTGACCGAACACCTCGGCTTCGCCCGCTCCAGCGACGAATACAAGGTCATGGCGCTGGCCTCCTACGGAAAGCCCCGTTTCCTCGGCCAGATCGCCGAGGAGGTCCACACCAACGGCATGGGCTTCCGGACGGACCCGATCGACTGGGCGTCTTTCGCACCGGCCGTCGAGCCGGGGCAGGAGCCAGGGCAGGCACACGCCGATCTGACCGCCAGTGTCCAGCGCTGCCTGGAAAACGTGCTTCTCGAGCTGGCGAACGGGCTGCACGAGCGCACTGGGCACACCGATCTGGCGATGGCGGGCGGGATCGCGCTCAACTGTGTCGCGAACACGCGGATCCATGCCGAAGGCCCGTTCGACCGGGTCTGGGTCCAGCCCGCCGCCGGGGACGCGGGCACCGCACTCGGCGCGGCACTGCAGCTCGCCGCCGAATTCGGGGAACGCGGCGCGCCGATGCCCGGAGCGGATCTCGGCCGGAGCTGGTCCGACGACCAGCTGGAGAACGCGCTCAAAACGGCGAACGTCCGCTACGAACGACCGGACGACGTCGCCGAGGCCGTCGCCGAAGCCCTCGCGGACGACCGGATCGTGGCCTGGTTCCAAGGCCGGTCCGAGTTCGGTCCGCGCGCTCTCGGCCACCGATCGCTGCTCGCCCACCCCGGGCACCAGGAAAATCTCGAACGGCTCAACGACGTCAAGGGACGCGAACAGTTCCGCCCGGTAGCGCCGATGGTGCTCGCCGAACGGGCGCCGGAGGTGTTCTCCCGCGGGCCGCTTCCCAGTCCGTACATGCTGTTCGTGCACGACGTCGCGCCACGGTGGAGGGACCGGATCCCCGCGGTCACCCACGTCGACGGTACCGCCCGGGTGCAGACCGTCGATCCCGCCGACGACGCGCTGGTGGCCAGGATGCTCGGCGCGTTCGAACGGCGGACCGGGCTCCCCGCGGTCGTCAACACCAGCCTCAACACCGCCGGCAGGCCGATGGTCGACTCGCCGAGGGACGCGCTGGAGTGCTTTGGCTCCGCACCCATCGATCTGCTCGCACTCGGGCCCTTCGTGGTCCGCCGCCCGTGAACCAGCTGAACGTCCTTGGAGGTGTGTCGTGATCGAAGAACACTTCGCCGCTTTGAGCGAGGCAGCCGGGAAAACCGCTTCTTGGGCACCGAAGATCCGTGACTGGGGTGAGCATCTCGCCGCCGTCCTCACCTCGGGCGGGCGATTGCTCGCCTGCGGCAACGGTGGCAGCGCCGCGGAGGCGCAGCATCTCACCGGGGAACTGGTCGGCCGGTTCCGCGACGACCGCCGTCCGTTCTCGGCGATCGCCCTGCACGCGGACACCTCCGCGGGCACGGCCATCATCAACGACTACGGCGAACACGAGTTGTTCGCGCGGCAGGTCCGCGCGCACGCGCGCCCCGGCGACGTACTCGTCTGCCTGTCGACCAGCGGCACCAGCCAGAACGTCGTCGCGGCGGCGAAGGCGGCCCACGAACTCGGCGTGACGACCTGGGCCTTGACCGGCCCGCCCCCGAATCCGCTCGCCGCGTTGTGTCATGAGGCGATCCCGGTGGAGGCCCCGTCGACGGCGACCGTGCAGGAAGTCCACCTCGCCTTGGTCCACGCGCTGTGTACCGCGCTGGACGACGCGCTCGGGGTGTCGGCATGAGGCCGCTGGTCGTCCTCGGCGACGCGCTGCTGGACATCGACCTCGACGGCTCCTCGGGCAGGCTCTGCCCGGACGCGCCGGTTCCGGTGGTCGATCTGGCGCGTACGTGGCGGCGTCCGGGTGGCGCCGGACTCGCCGCGCTGCTGGCGGCGCGGTCCACGGCCGACGTCGTACTGGTCGCCCCGCTGGGTGGTGACCAGGACGGCCGGACCCTCGCCGGTCTTCTCGCCAGGGAGGTCGGGCTGGTCCCGATGCCGTTGCGTGGCACCACCGTCACCAAGACCAGGGTGCGTGCCGCCGGGCAATCGCTGGTCCGCATCGACAACGGCGACGGCCGCGCCGAGACCTCCCCCCTTTCCCCCGAGGTGAAGGAAACGCTGCGTTCCGCGGGCGCGATCCTCGTCGCCGACTACGGCCGAGGGGTGACCGCCCATCCGGAGGTCCGGATGCTGCTCACCGAACTGGCTTCCGAGATCCCCATCGTGTGGGATCCACATCCACGCGGCGCCGAGCCCGTCGCCGGGGTCCGGTTGGCGACGCCGAATCTGGCCGAGGCGGCGCATTTCACCGAAATCCGGTCCGACGCCGAAGAACTGGCCAAGCGAACGCACGCACTCTGGTCCGCCGAAGCGGTCAGCGTCACCACGGGTTCCGACGGCGCCGTCCTGACCGACGGCGATCACTGCACGACGTTCCGGCCGCCCGCCGGCGTCGTCGCCAAGGACACTTGCGGGGCGGGTGACCGGTTCGCCTCGGCGGTCGCCGCCGCGTTGCTCGACGGCGAGTCCACCGACGAGGCCGTCGCCAAGGGAGTCGACGCCGCGGCGAGGTTCGTGGCCACCGGCGGGGCGGCCACCCTGTCCACCCTGTCCACTTCGGACACTGTGGACACCGCGGCTCCGCGGAATCCTGGATACCATGGCACTTCCGCGTTCGAAGTGGCCGCGCGGGTCCGGGAAGAAGGCGGCAGGCTGGTCGCCACCGGCGGCTGCTTCGACCTGCTGCATCCCGGGCACGCGAGCCTGCTGCGGCAGGCACGGGCACTGGGTGACGCACTCGTCGTCTGCCTCAATTCCGATGAATCGGTACGCGGACTGAAAGGCCCCGGCCGTCCGATCGTGACCGCCCGCGACCGCGCCCGGCTGCTCACCGAACTCAGTTCGGTCGACGCCGTCGCGATCTTCGACGAACCCGATCCCGCCGCGCTGCTGGACCGCCTGCGCCCCGACGTCTGGGTCAAAGGCGGCGACTACGCGGACGCGGAGTTACCCGAAAGCGCCGTAGTGCACCGGCACGGCGGCGAAATCGTCCTGATCCCGACCATCCGCGGCTACTCCACCTCCCGGTTGGTGGCCGCGGCGGAAGGAGCATGATGCGCCCTCTCGGTAATATCCTGATCACCGGCGGCGCCTCCGGACTCGGCGCCGCGACCGTCGAAGCCGTCCGCGAGGCGGGTGGCACACCCCTCGTCATCGACCGTGCGGAGCCCACCGCAGACGTCGCCTTCGTCCAAGCCGACCTTGCCGATTCCACCGCCGCCGCGAACGCCGTGGCCGAACTCGCCGAACGAGCGGGTGGGATCGACGGCGTCTTCACCGCGGCGGGCACCGACGCCTGCGGCGCACTGGATGAGGTACCCGCGGAGGCCTGGGAACGCGTGATCCAGGTCAACCTGCTCGGCACCGCCGCGGTCGTGCGGGCGGCGCTGCCCCACCTGAGGCGGAGCCACGGCACGGTCGTGACCTGTGCCTCGACGCTGGGGTTGCGCGTAGCGGGCGACGCGAGTGCTTACTGTGCCTCGAAATTCGGCGTCGTCGGGTTCACAAGGGCGCTGGCCATGGAACTCGCCGGGCGGGTCGGGGTGACCCTGCTCGTCCCGGGCGGTATGCACACGGCGTTCTTCGACGACCGGGCCGAGCAGTACAAACCACCGCCGGACGCGAAACTCAACCAGCCCGAACACGTCACGGCGTCCGTGGTGTTCGCGTTGTCCCAGCCACCCGGCTGCGAGGTCCGCGAACTCGTGGTGTGTGCCTCGGAAGAAGGGTCTTGGCCGTGACCGGCGGGATTCTCGTACTGCGTGCGCTCGGCCTCGGCGATCTGCTCACCGCCGTCCCTGCCCTGCGGTCGTTGCGCCGCGCCTTCGACGGCGAACGGCTGGTCCTCGCCGCACCCGAAGGACTGCGTGACATCGTCGAACTCATCGACGCGGTGGACGAACTGCTTCCGACGGCCGGGCTCGGCGACTTGTCGTGGCCCGGCGAGCCGCCGCGGCTGGCGGTCAATCTGCACGGCCGCGGGCCGGAAAGCATCCACGACCTCCTCGCACAGGACCCGGTCGAGCTGATCACCCACCGGCATCCGGATTTCCCCGACGTCGAGGGCCTGGACTGGCAGGACGATCTCCACGAGGTCGACCGGTGGTGCCGGCTGCTCGAAACCGCGCATATCACCGCCGACCGCTCCGACCTCGCCCTGCCTGCGCCACCAGGGCCGAGCCCGGCGTCCGGCGCGATCGTGATCCACCCTGGTGCCGCGTACGCCGCACGCCGCTGGCCACCCGAGCGGTTCGCGCGGGTCGCCGCCGAACTCGCCACCCGGCATCGCGTGGTCGTCACGGGAAACGTCGCCGAGGTCCCCCTCGCCCGCGAGGTCGCCGAAGCGGCTGGCTTACCGGAAGAAGCGGTTCTCGCGGGCGACACCGGTCTCGCCGAACTCGCCGCGACCGTCGCCGAGGCGGCCTTGGTCGTCTGCGGTGATACCGGCGTCGGCCATCTGGCCACCGCGTACGGGACGCCGTCGGTGCTGTTGTTCGGGCCGACCCCGCCGTGCCGCTGGGGTCCGCCGTCGGAAGCGCGGCAGCACACGGTTCTCTGGGTGGGAGACGTCGGCGACCCGCATGCCGACCGGCCGGACGCCGGCCTTTTGCTGCTCCGCGAAGAACGTGTCATCGCCGCCGCACAGGAACTACTCCGGACGGGAGTCTCCCATGGCTGACCGGGTGGGTGTCATCGGAGCGGGCTACGTCGGCCTGACGAGCGCCGCGTGTCTCAAGCACCTGGGCCACGAGGTCGTCTGCGTCGACAACGACCAGTCCAAAGTGGACGCTTTGGTTCGCGGTGAGGTTCCGATCGCGGAACCGGGACTCACCGAACTCGTCCACGACGGACTGAATTGCGGACGGCTGCGGTTCGAGACAGAGCTGGCGGCACTGTCCGAGGTGGCCGTCGTCCTGTTGTGCCTGCCCACTCCACAGGGGGACGGCGGCGACGCCGATGTCCGTGTCCTGGAAGAAGTCGTGACGGCCCTGCCCGGTGTGCTCGCGTCCGGCTGCGTCGTGGTCACGAAGTCGACGGTCCCGGTCGGCACCGGCACCCGGCTCCCGGAACTGCTGGGCACGCCGGACCTGCCGGTGGTGAGCAATCCCGAATTCCTGCGCGAAGGCCACGCCGTCGAAGACTTCCTGAACCCCGACCGGATCGTGCTCGGGGCGACCGCCGGGAACCGGCGGGCCGCCGAGCGCGTCGCCGCGTTGTACGACGGAACGCGAGCGCCGGTGTGGTTCACCGATCCGGCGAGCGCGGAACTGGCGAAGTACGCCAGCAACGCGTTCCTGGCGCTGAAAGTGTCCTATGTGAACATCCTCGCCGAACTCTGCGAGCACCACGGCGCCGACATCCGGGACGTCGGCAGGCTGATGGGACTCGATCCGCGGATCGGTCCCGCGTTCCTCTCCCCCGGCCCCGGCTGGGGTGGTTCGTGCCTGCCCAAGGACACCGCCGCCCTGCTGCGGACGGCCGAGAACGCGGGCGTCGACTTCGGCATCCTCCGTGACGCGGTGAAGGCCAACGCTCGCCAGCAGGCCGCGGTGGTACGCAAGATCCGATGCGCGATCACCGGCGGTCCGGACGGCTCGCTCGCGGGGTGCCGGATCGGGTTGCTGGGACTGGCGTTCAAGGCGGGAACCGCGGACCTGCGGGATTCCCCAGCCCTCGCCATCGCGCGAGAACTCGCCAGGAGCGGCGCCGTCCTGACCGCCTACGACCCCGGTGTCGACACCGTCGACGCGGAGTTCGTGCAGGTGGTCGACGACCCCTATCTGGTCGCGAAGGACGCCGCCGCGCTGGTGGTGCTCACCGAGTGGGCCGAGTTCAGGGATCTCGATTGGGACCGGCTCGCCGCGGGGACCGGCGACGCCGTGGTCGTCGACGCGAGGAATCTCCTCGACCCGGCGGCGGTCACCGAGGCGGGCTTCGAGCACACGGGACTCGGCATCGCCCCGAAGCGGACGGCATGACGAGGCTCGTTCACGGCCCCGGCGTGGCCAGGTGGACGACCTTCGTCTGCGTCATCTCGTCGAGCAGTTCGGGGCCGTAGCCGTAGCCGCTCCCGCTGGCGCCGCGCGGATGCGCCGCCCCACCGGGAGCGCCACCGAAGACGTTGTTGATCTTCACGGTGCCGACCGGCAGTTCCCGCCAAGCGCGTTGCGCGTGCGCCATCGACGAGGTGAGCACCGTGGCTGCGAGACCGTATTCGCCGTCGGCCGCCTGCCGGAGGGCTTGCTCGAAGTCCGGCACCACGCAGACGGGTGCGACCGGGCCGAAGGTCTCCTCGTTGACCACGCGCATCGCCGAGGTGCACCCTGCCAGCACGGTCGCCGGGTAGAAGGCGCCGGGGCCGTCCGGAAGCACTCCCCCGCTCAACGGTTCGGCGCCCTGCGCGAGTGCCTCGGTCACCTGGGCGTGTACGCCGTCGCGATGACGCTTGTCGACAAGCGGCGCGAGTTCACGGCTTTCCGCCTCCTTGACGAGAGCACTGAGGAACGCTTCCGCGATCTCCTGGTGCACGTAGATCCGTTCGACGGCGACGCAGATCTGTCCCGAATTGGCGAACACCCCGGTAGCGGCCTGTGCGGCGGCCCAGCCGACGTCGACATCGGTGTCGACGATGAGCGGGTCGTTGCCGCCGTTCTCCAGCAACGCCTTGGCTCCGGTCCTCGCCGCGCTCGCCGCGATCGACCGGCCTGCCGCGGTACCGCCGACGTGCGCGATCAAGTCGACGTCCCGGCTCGCGGCCAGTTCCGCGCCGACCTCGCCGTCGCCCTGCACCGTTTGCAGTACCCCTTCCGGGAACGCACGCGACAGCAAGCCCCCCAGCCGGGACCCGGTGTGCGGGCAGCGTTCGCTTGGTTTGTGCACCACCGTGTTCCCGCTCACCAACGCCGCACCCAGCAACCCGCAGGCGACGGCGACGGGGTCGTTCCAAGGGGTCAGCGCGGCGACCACCCCTCGGGGTTCCGGCACCATCAGGTCAGTGGCTCGAGGGTCACCCAGCAGGGATCGTCCACGGTGCACCGGTCCGAGTTCGGCGTACTGCTCCAAGGTGCCAACCCCGGCGAGAACGCCCTCTTCGGCTTCGGAGCGCGGTTTTCCGGTCTCGGCCTCGATGAGTGCGGCGAGTTCGCGCCTTTGGTCGCGGACCATCCCGGCCGCCTTCTTCACCGCGGCACCCCGTTCGGCCGCGGGAGTGGCCGCCCACCCGGGCGCTGCCCGCTTCGCCGCGGCGAGCACGGTCGCCACGGAATCGGGACCCGCCGTCTCGACGCTGCCGACGATACTGTCGTCGGCGGGGTTGCGGATTTCCAGTACGGCCGTCCGATCCATCAAAGTCATTCGCAGCTCCTTCGCGGTCTCGGTACCGGCTACCCGCTGAGCGCGCGCTGACACCTCTCCTGATGGTTTGAGGTGACGGCCTCCGGGTATCGGCACAAGGTGAGCGACCTCGATTACACGATCGTGATTCCGACCACCGGCCGGGCGAACCTCCATGAGCTGCTCGCCGGGATCGAAGCCGCCGGAGAACCGCGGCCGGCGCGGATCGTCGTTGCCGACGACCGGCCGGCCGGCGCGGACTTGCGGTTCGCCCCCATGACGCCCGAGATCGAAGTGGTCCGTTCCGGTGGACGTGGCCCCGCTGCCGCCCGCAATGCCGGCTGGCGGCGTGCGAAGACCCCCTGGGTCGCCTTTCTCGACGACGACGTACTCGTCGGCCGGGACTGGACCCGGAAGCTCGCCGACGACCTGCTGTCCCTGGACGCGAAGACGGCCGCGTCGCAGGCCAGGCTCGTCGTCCCGCTCCCACCGGGCCGCCGTCCCACCGACGACGAACGCGGGACCGCCGGGCTGGAGACGGCCCGGTGGATCACCGCGGACATGGCCTACCGGCGGGCGGCACTGGCCGAGGCCGGCGGCTTCGACGAACGCTTTCCCCGTGCCTACCGTGAAGACTCGGATCTGGCACTGCGGGTCGCCAAGGCCGGTCACCTCATCGCGAAAGGCGAACGGGTCGTCACCCATCCACCCAAGCGATCGGGTCCGCTCGCCAGCCTCCGCGCCCAGCGTGGCAACGCCGACGACGCGCTCATGCGGCATAAGCACGGTGTTCTCTGGCGGCAGCAGGTCGGCGCGGGGCGGGGACGGCTCGCCCGACACGCGCTGGCGACGGTGAGCGCGGTGGGCGCCGCGGTGTTGTTCGCGCTCGGACGGCGCAAGGCCGCCGCCGCGACGGCCGGGCTGTGGGCCGGGCTGACCGCGGAATTCGCCGCTCGCCGGATCGCGGCGGGCCCGTTCACCCCGGACGAGATCTCGCGCATGCTGGTGACCAGCGTGCTCATTCCGCCCGTCGCGTGCTACCAGCGCTTGCGTGGCGAAGTACGGCACCGGCTCGGCCGGGCACCGGAGGCGATCCTCTTCGACCGGGACGACACGCTGATCACGGACGTGCCCTACCTCGACGATCCCGAGGGTGTCCGGCCCGTCTCCGGCGCCAAGGAACTCCTGCACGACCTGCGGGCGGCGGGTATCCGCATCGGGGTGATCAGCAACCAGTCCGGGGTGGCGAAGGGCCTGATCACCCCCGACCGGCTGACGGCGGTGAATGCCCGGGTGGAAGAACTCTTGGGCCCCTTCGGGACTTGGCAGGTCTGCGTGCACGACGACGGTGACGGCTGTGCTTGCCGTAAACCGGCTCCCGGCCTGGTGCGTCAAGCCGCGGAGGCACTCGGCGTGGACGTCCGCCGCTGTGTGGTCATCGGCGACACCGGCGCGGACGTCGAAGCCGCACTGGCCACCGGAGCCCGCGCGATCCTGGTACCGACCACCCGTACCCGCCAGGAAGAGGTCGATCACGCGCACCGCCGGGCCACTGTCGCACGCGACCTCGCCGAGGCCGTCCACCTGGCCGTCACGGGCACGCGATGACGCGGAACGTGCTGGTGGCACGGATGGACAACCTCGGGGACGTACTGCTGGCCGGTCCCTGCGTCCGCGCCGTCGCGAACGGCTCGGACCACGTCGTCCTCCTGACCGGCCCCCGGGGACGCGGCACGGGTGAACTCCTGCCCGGTGTCGACGAAGTGCTCACCTGGTGCGCGCCGTGGATCGATCCTGAACCGCCGCCGGTGACCGAAGAAGACACCGGCGAGTTCGTCCGGCGGCTTCGCGCGCTGTCCCTCGACGCGGCGCTGGTGCTGACCTCGTTCCACCAGTCCCCGCTTCCGCTGGCCCTACTGCTGAGAATGGCGGGCGTGCCCTGGATCGGTGCCGTTTGTGAGGACTATCCGGGGTCACTGCTGGACCTGCGGCACCACGTCCCCGGCGATCCGCCCGAGGCGGTCAAGATGCTTTCGCTCGCGCAGGCGGCCGGGTTCTCGTTGCCCGCCGGGGACGACGGCCGTCTCGCGATCCGTGATCCGCTGCCACCGGTGGACCACCTGCTGGGCGCCGACCTGATCGAGGACGGCTATGTCGTCGTCCACCCCGCGGCCTCGGTTCCCGCCCGGCAACCCTCCGCCGGTCGCTCCGCGGCGTTCGTCCGCGCACTCCAGAACGCCGGTCACCACGTCGTCGTCACCGGATCGCCGTCCGAGAGCGGGCTGACCCGGGAGGTCGCGGGAAGCGCGCTCGACCTCGGCGGCCGCACCCGGCTGCCCGAACTGGCGGCCGTGCTCGCCGGCGCGGACGTCGTCGTGGCACCCAACACCGGCCCCGCCCATCTCGCGGCCGCCGTCGGAACGCCCGTGGTCTCCCTGTTCGCACCCGTCGTGCCCGCTTCGCGCTGGGCACCGTACGGCGTACCGGTCGTACTGCTCGGCGACCAGCACGCCGGATGCCGGGACAGCCGGGCACGGAGCTGCCCCATACCCGACCACCCGTGTCTCGACGGAATCCCTTCAGGCGCCGTCGTCGACGCCGTCGAGCACCTCACGCGCCGGGCGGCTTCCGTCGGCGATCGCGCGTAACTGCCGGGCCAGAATCTGCGGTTCGGCGACGGTCACGGTGAGGCTCGGATGACGGACCAGCCCGAACGGGTCGATACCCCGCACCGGATGGTGGAAGCGGACACAGACCGCCAGCAAAGTGTTGGTACCGAAGGTCAGGCCACGATCCGCCAGTGACAACCGCGGCCCGATCGCCCGCCACGCGCGAAAAGGCCCGGTGAGCCGGGCGTCGGCGATGTTGTCCAGCCCGGTGCGAACCGTCCACGGCCCGAACCGGGCAGTGAAGCCGTCCGCGTCGACCCGCACTCCGCAGCGGGCCGTGGCCGGGCGCAGCCAAGCCAGCACCGGCGCCCACCGCGGGTCCACCACGAACCGGTAGCCACGCGGTTGCCCGAGTACGTCACCCACGCCGGCCGAGTCGGCCGTCCGCTCATTCCCCGAAAGCTCGAAATCTGTGTGCTTGTCTCGCCGCATACAAGAGCGTTTCCCGCGAACGAGGCGCTCCACACTTGACCGTGGCGTCGTGAGTGATTTGGGTCGTTAGAACGCAATGCCGCTTAGCTTATATTGAATATGAAAACTAATTCCAGACGTCGGCCGTCTGACCAGGGCAAACACTCTAAGGCGGGGCGATCACGAGACCCTGACCGACTGTCGTCGCCCATAAGAAACCGCAGGTCAAGAGGTTGATCAACTTAAGCTAAGTGGCATTGCGTTAGAACGACCCAAATCACTCACGACCCACACCGACTATCGGCCGGTCCTTGAAGGACTCCTTGAGGGAGACCCGCAGCACCACCAGTCACCACGGCGGCGCGTGAAGGACCCCTTCCCTCGGCTGAGCCGAGGGAAGGGGGCCTTCCTGTACTTCACGCGAGCAACGCCACAGGTGACACGTAAGTGCTCAAGAACGGGCTCGCTCTAACGACCCAAAACACGCACGACCCACGCCGACTACCGGCCGCTGTGTGCCAACCCGGTCAGAATGTGGTCCAGACCGCGGCGGAAAGCTCGTTCATAGCGGTCGTCGGCGTGCGGTGTTTCCGCCTCGATCATGATCCGGCTCAGGTGTGGATAGTCGCCACTGCCGATGATCAGTTCGCCGTACTGTGCTTGCGCCGCCAGCCAGGTCGGCATGTCCACCCCGGACCGTCGGGCCGTCTCCTGTTCGGCCAGTTCGTCGAGGACGTGTCCGCGCACGAAGGTCAGCAGGGTGCCGACCTGGGCCAGTACCTCGTCGGCGTCCAGGTCCAGCACGTCCACGGTGGCGTAGGCCGCGTCCAGCCACGCCAGGCTGTTCGGCCCCAGCGTCGGGCGGGTCGCGGGCAGCGTGGCCAGCCACGGGTGGCTCAACACCATGGCGCGGTGCGCGTAGGCGACCGCACGCAGGTCCGCCTGCCAGTCACCGGTCGGTGACGGTGGCTCGCGTTCTCCGATGGCGCTGTCGATCATCAGGTCGAACAGTTCGTCCTTCGTGGCGATGTAGCGGTACAGCGTTGTCGTGCCGGTGCCCATCTCGCCGGCGACCCGGCGCAGGGACACGGCCTCGATACCTTCGGCATCGGCGACGCGGATGGCCACGGCCGCGAAGTCGGCTCGGCTGTGGGCCGGGCGTGGTCCCCGGGCGCCGCGTTCCGGCCGCAGCCAGATCATCGGGCGCACCTCACCCTGCGGCGATGCGTCGTCACCCATGAATCACCCTTCCACAGATTATTGCGAACAGTGTATGCGGTTATGCTACGGTCCCCTTTATGCGAACACTGTGCCCGGGTAATGGGAGAAGCTTGTGACGGAGTACCGCACTGGGTCGGTCAGCTCCGCCGATGGAACAGTCATCGGCTATCGACGGCTGGGCAGTGGCCCCGCGGTCCTGCTCGTGCACGGGGGTATGCAGGCGGCACAGCACCTGATGAAGCTTGCTACCGCTTTGTCGACCGACTTCACCGTCTACGTGCCCGACCGGCGCGGGCGAGGGCTGAGCGGACCTCACGGTGACGACTACGGCGTCACGCGGGAGGCGGAAGACGTGCGGGCGCTGGTCGCGGCGACCGGGGCGTCGCGGGTTTTCGGTCTGAGCACGGGTGCGCTGGTCACGCTGCGCGCGGCCCTCGCCGCCCCCGGCCTCGACGCGATCGCCCTGTACGAACCGCCGCTGCCGGTCGACGGCTCGGTGTCGATGGGCTGGGTGCCGCGCTACGACCGGGAGATCGCCCGCGGCAGGCTCGCTTCCGCACTGGTCACCGCCTTGAAAGGACTGGCGGTCGAGCCGGTGCTCGGCCGGTTCCCGCGGCCCGTGCTCGTGCCGTTCATGGCGATCGGCGCGCGCCTGCAGGGCAACGGATCCGGTGACGACGTGCCGATCCCGGCGCTCATCCCCACGCAGCGCTTCGACATGCGGCTGGTCGAGGAGATGACCGACACGGCACGGGATTACGCGGCACTCGGCTCGCGAGTGCTGCTGCTCGGTGGCACCAAGAGCCCGCCGTACCTCAAGGTCGCGCTGGACGAGCTTTCCGCCGTCCTCCCGCACGCGCGACGGATCACGTTCTCAGGACTGGGCCACTCGGGTCCGGATGACGACGGCGACCCAAGTCGTGTCGCCGACGCTTTGCGCGCCTTCTTCACCGCCTGAACAGGAGTTCATGCCGGTGCCGCGGGCCGGCGTCAGTAGATTGAGGCCGATATGGGGCTCAAGGCTTCTACTGTGCGAAAGAAGGATCTTCATGGAGACGACAGGCAAGACCCGCTGGCAAGAAGGACTGTCGAACGAGCTGGACCACTGGAGGGTCTGGCTGTCCGGTGGATCCGAGGCCTTTGCCAACGGAGGATTCAATGACTACGACTGGCGGACCAGACCGGACTCGGACCTGCGGAATCAACCGCATCTGACGCGGAACCTCGAGCCTTTCGCGCCGGAGGGAGCGACGGTTCGCATCCTCGACGTCGGTGCGGGTCCGCTGACCTGTGTCGGTAAGGAATGGACCGGTCGCACGGTGGAAATCACCCCGGTCGACCCGCTCGCCGACCAGTACAACACCCTCCTCGGCGAGCTGAACCTGACTCCTTTGGTGGCCACCGTGGACGCCGAGGTGGAGAAGCTCTCCGAGGTGTTCCCCGCAGACCATTTCGACCTGGTGTACTGCCAGAACGCGCTGGATCACGTGTACAACCCGGTGCTCGGCGCTCGCCAGATGCTCGAAGTCGTCAAGCCGGGCCACGCCGTCGTGCTGATGCTCAACGTGAACGAGGGCGAACGCGAGAACTACTACGGCTTGCACCAGTGGAACTTCTGCCGTGAAGGCGACGATCTCGTCGTCTGGAATCACGACGGCCGGGTAAGCCTCAGCGAAGAGCTGTCCGGGATTGCCGACGTTCGCTTCGAACGCGAGTCCACCGAGACCTTGATGATCGTTTCGCTGGCCAAGAAGGCGTGATCGACCTCCTTCAGGGACTTTGCGTCCCTGAAGGAGACTTTCACGCGTTGACCGGGACGCCGAACCAGTGCCCGACGGCGTTTCGCAGTTCGGCCTGGCTGGGGCGCGAGTCGGACGAGGCCCACACGACGTAGGAGTCCGGGCGGAGCAGGAGCGCGCGGACGTCGGTGTCCGCCGAGGCATGGACGATCTCGACGCCTTCGACGTGCAGGACGCCGTCTTCGGTGAGGTCGATCAGCAGCGGTTTCGCGCCGCGGGCCAGCTCGGCGAGCCGGATCGTGCCGTCGGGGGTACGGAGATCCAGATCGGGTGCGAGCCGTCCGGCGAGCGGATGGGCGCCGTCGCCGACCGGGTAGCGGACGTCCGCGCCCGCGACGAGGTCGGCGAGCACCCGCACGACGCCTGGCTGCGTCAACAGTTCGCCGAACAGTCCGCGCAGGCCGGTGACGTCGTCGCCGGGTGAGAGCAACGCGGCCTGGGCCCTGGAGTAGGTGATCATCCGGTCCGCGGCGGGGCGGCGTTCGGTTTCGTAGGTGTCGAGGACGTCGGCGCGGCCGTCGATCGCGGCCACCAGTTTCCATCCGAGGTCGAGCGCGTCCTGCATGCCGACGTTGAGACCGGTGCCGCCGGCGGCGAAGACGTGCGCCGCGTCGCCGACGAGGAATACCCTGCCGTCCCGGTACCGGTCCGCGACGCGGGTGTTGCCGCCGTTGATCCTGCGCAGCACGTGCGGGCCATCGCCCGGCGGCGGGCCGATCGGGACGGCGGCACCCAGCACCCGCTCGATACTGGCCCGCATTTCCTCGAGCGTCATGGGCTCGGTGGTCCCGGGTTCGTCCCACTCGACGGTCGCGACCAATGGCGGGCGGCCGGGCAGCGGCGCATAGGAGAAGCCGCCGTGTGCGGTGCGGATGGGCAGGAACGGCAGGACCGGATCGTGGCCCGGCACGATCAGCGCGCCGGTCGCGGGGTCGATCCAGTCCGCGGGGATGGCCACCTGCGCGGCACGGTTGGTCGACCGGTCGTAGGTGACACCGGGAAAGCCGATGCCGGCGGCCTTCCGGACGGGACTGTGCGCACTGTCGGCGCCGACCACGTACCGGGTACGCAACTCGTAGGTGCCCTCAGGTCCGTCGACGGTGAGCGTGACGCCGTCGTCGTCCTGGGTGAGGCCGAGGAATTCGTGCCCGCGGCGGAGGTCGGCGCCGAGTTCGGTCGCCCGTTCTTCCAGTACCTCAACGGTTTTCACCTCGGGCACCGGAAGGTTGTAAATGGGGCTGTCTTCGAGAAGGCTCAGATCGAGCGGCATCGCCCCGAACATGAAGTAACCATTGTTGGGCCGCGGCGAGCCGGACTGGCCACTGAGCCGTTCCCACAACCCCCTGTGGTCCATCATCCGGACGATCTGCCCGACAAGGCCGTTCGACCTCGGCACTCGGCTGGGTTCGGTAAGCCGTTCCAGCACGATCGGCCGGACACCACCGAGCGCGAGTTCGCAAGCGAGCATCAGACCATTGGGTCCACCACCGACAATGACCACATCCATGGCCGTTCCTCCTCCGGGTGCGGGTTTTCGGGCATGACGAACAGCCCGTCGAGCGGGCTTGGTTCAGAGAGCGGGTGTCAGCGAGGTTCGGGTAATCCGGCGCGGATCCCGTCGAAGACCTCATGGAGCAGGGCGACGAGCGACCGGCCAGGATCGCGTGTCCAGTTGGCCATCGCCGTACCGAGTGCGGCGCTGACCACCGCGGCCACGATCTGCGGATACAGGTCGTCCGCACCGGTCCCCGCGCGCTCGGCGATGGCGGCGGTCAGTTCGTCCTGCGCGGCGGCGTGGGCGCGGAAAACCTCGTGCTGGACGGCGGGTTCGGCGAGCAGTTTCTGGAGTGCCGTTCCGTGGTCCGGTGGCTGAGCGGCCGCGCCCGGCATCGGCTCGAACTGCAGGACGACCGCGTGGACGAGCGCGTCCCACAGCGGTTCGCTCGCCGGACGCTCCCGCAGTACCTCACCGATGCGCTGCCCCCGCTCGACGTGTGCGGCGACGACAGCCTCGGCCTTGCTGGCGAAGTAGTTGCGAAAGGTGCGATCGGAGACGTTCGCCGCCGCCGCGATGTCCTCCACCGAAACCGCGTCCAGCCCGCGCTCCAAAGCGAGCCGGATGGTCGCCTGGCTCAACGCGAACCGGGTCTCACGCTTCTTGCGTTCGCGCAGCCCGCCGTCTTCCGCTGTCATGGCACTCACCCTAGCAAACTTTCCGGTTTTGCAAACTTTCTACTCCGGAAAGTTTGACCGCTCGCGGCCGATCCACGTTCTCTCGACGTCCGCTGCTGCTCAGCCCGTAACTCGCGAGTTCCGCCTTCAAGCACGCGAGTTCCGCCTTCAAGCACGCGAGTTCCGTCCCCAAGCACGCGAGTGCGGCGCAGCACCACACAGGTCCGGGGAGATCCAGGGCTCGATGCATCTCGGCAACGCCGGGCACTTTCCAGGGGAACACCGGCAACGGCCAGTATCTGTACACATTGGACGGTACGGGCCTCGGAGAGGCCGGTCGCCAACCGGGCGTCCCGTCGCGCTCGTTCCTTCGGACGAGGCTCTGGGCTTGCCCCGCGTGGATGTCGCTCACCCACTCCCAGCCGGGCTTGGCCGAGGGGCCGATACGCGGGTCATCGGAAGCTAGGCCGTCACGCAGGGCGTGCCCGTTCGAGCTGTCACCTGACTCGGCTATCCGGCGTTGCCCGGTCGAGGACCCTTGCCGACGTGGTGGGTCGGTACCGTACGTTGACTTCCGAGTCGGGACCACCGTCGCCGACCCGGTGGAGGCGGATCGATTCGCTGCCAGGGTTGTCGTAGAGCCGGATGCCCTCGCCGAGCAGGACCGGCTCGATGTGGAGGTCGATCTCGTCGATCAGTCCCAGCTCGAGCAGCTGACGGCCGATGGTCGGGGACAACACCTCGAGGTTCTTGCCGCCGGCCGCGTCCAGCCCGATCCGTACGGCCTCCGCGGGGTCACAGTCGAGGAAGGTGACGTTGTCGGCGGGCGCCGCGTCCTCGGGATGGTGGGTGAGCACGAAGATCGGGCCGTCCCAGGCGTCGCCATACGGGCGGCCACCACTCGCGGCAGCCATGTCCCAACCGGCTCGACCGCCCAGTACGGCGCCCGTGGTCGTGACGTATTCGTCTGCCAGGCCCGGGCGGTTCGTCCCGGCCATCCAGTCCATCTCGTGGTTCGGGCCTGCCACGAAACCGTCCAAGGACATCGTGAAGTGCCAAAGCACTTTGCCTTCCGCGGTCTGCGGCTCGGTGTCGTTCATTCGTTGCCTCCTGTGGTGATTTCGGCTGACGCGGTCGGCGATAGTCTCTACACCGGCCGGAAGCTACTGCCATTCCGTTCCGGCACATTGCCGGATGAGGTCGGCGGTCAGCGGCCCGCCCTCGGGATGCAGGATCACGGCGCGAAGCTCTGTGTCGGTCGCCAGATCGCGTAATTCCAAGGGAAGGCACTCGGACGCCCACAGTGGTTCGACCAGCGCCCGTACCGCTTCCGGATCGGTTTCGAGGTGTTCTGCGATCGAGGGCCACCGGACGCGGATGATCGTCCAGAGGGCCAGGACGTCGGAGCCAACGGTGTTCTGCTCAAGGGTTCGAACCGAGCGCAGGATGCTGTAGGTGTTCAGGAATTTCTTGATATTGCGCGGGTTGGGATGCAGCAGTGGAAGGAACTTGCTCAGGGCGTGTTCGGTGTGGGCGCGGGTCTGAGGTGAGACAAGGGCGAGTGCGGCGTCCCTGGCGAGTTTGTCTCGCGCGTCGGGACTGGCGGAGTTGATGATTCCCAGGATTTCGGACTCGTCGTCAGCTCCGGCGAGGGCCGTCTTGCCGTCCGTGATCTCTTGCTTGACGGCTTCGTCGTGGTGAGGGGCGGCGATGTTGAGCAGGCGTTCAAGGTAGGTCGTCCGGGCACGAGTGCTGGGCATCGGAACAGGAACAGTGAGCTGGAACAGTTTGTCCAGGAACAAGTAACCCAGAGAATAACCAGGTGTGGAGACAGAATCGTGAAAGGAGGGAAAGGCGTCTTCGTAACTTTTGCGCAGCCAGGCGCCGTCGGCCGCGACGACGAAGTACGCGGCTGAATGCTCGGTTGCCGATGCTCGTGCCGGGATGTCGCGGATGAGAGTCTGGACGGCATCGAGAAGTTCAACGACGTAACCGCCAGGGCAACGGTCAAGATCGTCGATGAAGAACAAGACTGGTTTACGTGCCTTGCCCAGTATCCAGTCGAAGTGGGCAGCGACCTGGTCCATGGGGTTGGGTGTCGACTGCTCGAACAGACGGGCACCGCGGACCGAGTCCCACAGCAGCGTTCGGCCCACGACCCGGGCTCCGGCCCAGAGCGCTGCCAAGGCGGCGACTACGGCAGTCCCTGCTTTCGCCAGCGCGGCGAGCGCGTCGCCACCCGTGATACGCGGTAAGAGAAAGACGGCGAGTCCCGCCACAACGAGGGCGATCAGGAATACAGTCAGCGTGACGGCCGAGCCCACTCGTCTGGCACGCGCAACTCCCTCTGCCACACGGAGCGCGCTCCTGGCAACGAAGTTGCGCTCACGAGCGACTGCTTCGCGGGTCGCGCTGAGCAATGCCCACCACGGCGGGCCGAGACGTGATTGCCGCCAGGCGTCGAACCGCACGACCGTGAACTCGTCGCCCAGCCGGTCTTCGAGAAAAATCAGCAGGGTGCTTTTGCCTGTGCCCCAGGCTCCGTCGAGGTGGATGAGGAACGATGTCGACGGTGCTTTGCCACGGACTTCGCGGAGTTGGGTCGCGAGGACGTCAGCCAGTGACGCGCGGCTGAGATGATCTTCGAGTGCGGGGGCATCACTTGCCCAATCGACTTTGGTGTCAGGCTCGGGCCGGGCTGGTTCGCCTGGCTCGGGGATTTCCGGCGGGGTTGATCGCGGCTGTGCCACCACGGGGTCCAGACCCAGACGCCGGACTTGGTCGCTGGCCCAGTCGGTGATGGCGGCCCCGCTCGCGCCGCCGAACTGTTCGGCCAGCAGGCGAAGAAAAGTGATGGTGGGTGGGATGCCATCCGGTCCGACGTTGAATTCCATAAGCACCTGAAAGGCGCGCCACGCGTCGGTGACGTGGTCGAGCGAAGGCAAGGGGACGGCAGGTCCGAGCGCGCGGTTCATCAGGACCGCCAGGTGGGGGACCTCCAGCGGGACGAGGTGGCTGCGCAACGTCGCCAGATCCGCGGGTGAGTACAGGTCGCGATCACTCGTCGCGGTCATGGCCTGGACAGGATCCGTTGCCGGAGAGAGGACAGGCGATGGTTCGACAGTCGACGCGGCGGGCTCGCCGACGAGCCGGAGGTAGGCCGTTCCGGTGAAAGTCCTCACCGTTACCGGTATCTCCGTGTACAGCTCGGGCAACAGCCCAGGGTCGGGCCGGATGACCTCGTCGAAGAAACGTGCCGACGAGATGAACGCGATCATGCGGTTGGATCCGACGATCGCTTCCTTGGCCTGCCGCGCATCCAGGATGCGGAAAGCGGTGTCGATCGCCTCGCCGACCCATCCATTCCCGTCATTCAGTACCTCGCCGGAATTGAGGCTCACCCGCAGCCGGATCTGCCCCAACGGGGGTTGCGAGTGGTTGTACCGGCGGAGGGCCGCCAAGACGCGATCCGGTAGCCGATCGGCGGCCGCGCTCTTGGGCGTGTCAGGAGGTAACAGGATCAGCGCGCCGTCACCACGGTCCTCGGTCAAAAAGGAATCGAATTCGAGGTCACTTTCGGCGAACGCGGTCCTCAACACGCCGTAGAGGCCATCCCGCACGGCTACCCGATTTCGGGCCGCGGTGGTGAAGCCCGCGACGTCGACCACGACGATCGTGCGGTCGAGAGCTTGGGGTGATCTCGCCACTGACTCGCCCTCCCCCGATATCGCCCCGCACCAGGCGGCGAAGACGAAGATCCGTTATTGCTGCCTGGCGCCTCTCAGAGAACAGTCTGCTGCAAATACCACGTGGCTACCATGCCTGCTTTATTGAGGGGCAGGGCACAGTCCCGCTCACGACCTCACAGGTCCGCCTTCAGTGTCGCGTTGGCGTCCTTGACCAGCACCATCACGTCTTGGTGGCGGTCCCACGCGGCCTCGTCGTATCCGGCGAGGCGCAGGTCGGGTGTCTCCAGTGCGCGTTGCACCGCCCAGCCGGGCGAGCTGAGCGAGATGCCGTACCCGTCGTTGCCTTCGTAGTTGTTGTAGCCGAAACCGCAGGCCTTGTAGGCGGCGAGCATGCGGTCGGTGGCACGCGCGTCCAGTCCGTAGTCCTTGCCCGCTTCGGCGCGCATCGCCATCCGGCGGCCGTGCGTGGTGACCACCGCGACGCCGCCGGGCGCCAGCGCACGCGCGAAGTAACGCAGCAGCGGGCCCCAGTTCGAGGCATCGAGGTGGGTGAGCACCGAACCGCACCAGAGCAGGTCGACCTCGGTGACCTGTTCGATGTGGTCGACGTCCGGGGCGCCGATGACCGCCCGTGCGCCGAACGCCTGAGCGCAGCCGGCCAGCGCCGCCGGGTCCATGTCGCACGCGATCAGTTCGGCCGCCGGGAAGGCGGCACGCAGCGAGCGCAGCACTCGGCCGTAACCACAGCCGAAATCCAGTAGCCGCTTGGGTTCCGGCCGACCGGTGACCTGCAGCGCGGCGAGCACCGCGCGCAACGCGTCCCTGGACACGCTCATGTAGTGCTCGATGTTGTTGCCCGCGAACATACTGTCGCCGTCGGCGATCGTCGTGCTCACTCCCGTCATGATGCCCGCGACGGTCTCGTCCAGCGTTTCACTCATCCGTCAACCCCTGTAGTCGGCCCCGCACGCCAACCATAATGCGTTATGGCCAAACGACCGGCGAGTGACCTCACGGTGCTGAAGAAGTGGTTCGCCACCCTTGGCGGCGCGGATTTCCTCACGCTCGCCCCACCGTCCTGGAGCCGCTTCACCCAGTCCGACGGCCGAGCGGACGCGGTCGCGGAACTGGCGGACCGGGCCATGCCCGCGACGACCCCGTACGCGGTTTGGCACTGGCAGTCCCATCAGCGAGATCCACTACCTCGACATGAGGTGGCGGATCCCGCCGGTCCACACCGCGGCCCCCGAGACACCACCCGACGGCGCACCCGTCGCTGCCAAAGTCGACCTGTTCCTCGCCGAACGGGTCGCCTGCCGACACCGGACACCAGACCAGCGTCGGCACAGGTGAGTGTCACCTGGTAGCCGTAAAGGCAGGCGGACTACCGAAGTAATACCGAGGGACGGCGGGCGAACAGGATCGCGCCCGGTTTCGGCTCGTCCGGATTCAGCAGGTGCTGTGCCTCCACGGTGAAGCCCGCCTCGCGGAGCCAACCGGCCACGCGGGACGGTTGACGGCGGTACCCATACGCCTGGATGGACTCACCCTCCGAGTCGTCGCCGACGTGAAATCCCGCGGCCAGCACCCCGCCCGGCCGCAGGACCCGGTGGAACTGGGCGAGGACACCCGGCACCGCCTCGTCCGGAATGTGGATCAGCGACCACCACGCGAGCACCCCGGCGAGGGAACCGTCCGCGAGCTCCAAGTCGGTCATCGACCCGACCTCGAACCGCGCGCCGGGATGCTCGCGGCAGGCGATCTCGACCATCGCGGGTGACAGGTCGATGCCGAACGCGTCCGCGCCCAGTTCCCTCAGCAGGGCGGTGGTGTGCCCCGGCCCGCAGCCCACGTCGGCGACGGGTCCACCGCCGATGGCGCGGACCAGGTCCGCGAACAGCACGACCCCCGCGCGCACGTGGATCAGCCGGTCAAGCAGGTCGCGGGTCTCGTCGGCGTAATCGGCCGCGATGGTGTCGTACGAACTCCGGGTCTCGGCCAGCCAGGTCATCGGGGAAACGTAGCCCCTTGGGTGCGGTACGAGGGCCAGGCAGGCTAGTTTGCTCGCGTGAGTCTCCTCGATGATGTGGCCGAGCGTGACGGCTGGCGATGCTGGGTGTGCGACGAACCGGTCGACCCCGACATGTCGGTGAACGACCCGCGAGGGCCCAGTGTCGACAGCCGGACCGCCGACCGGAAGGCCAAGATCGCCGAACGGCTCGCGCACCGCGGGTGCAACACTCGCAAGGGCGCGGTCAAGGTGGTCATCGCCTGGCCGGACCGCCTGCACGTGGTCGAACCCGCGCCGCTGATCACCGTCGCCGGGAGGCTGGAGCGCAAGGGAGGCCGCGAGATGGTGGCCCGTTGCCCGACCCGGCAGGACGCCAAGGAAGCGGCGGAGTGGCTCGAGGACCGCTTCTCCCGGCTGGTACCGGGATTGCCGGTGACCGCCGCCATCGAACCGGGCGGGGGCCAGTTCCTCGTCATCCTGGCCGCCGGCCGTCGCTGACCTGGATCACCGGCTGTCCAGCTGAATCGCTCAGCTCCTCCTTGCTGCCGCCGGGACGACGAGAGGGTCGTGGACGGCACGCAGGCCGTCGAGGGAAATGCACAACAGCCTGGTCCACATCTGCGGGTGACGCTCGTCGGTGAGCTGGGCGGCTTGGCCAAGTGAGACCAGCAGGAGCAGCAGATCTTCGGTGGCCACGCCGGGGCGCAGCAGGCCCGCGGCGGCGGCGCGGGCGCACAGCAGCTCGACGACGAGGCGAAGCTCCTGGATGCCCTCCAGGTCAGGAACCGACCAGGTCAGTGCGAAGTTCTCCATGATCGCGCGGTGGCGTGCGCAACCGGTCAGTGCCTCCTGGTAGAAGTCGGTCAGTGCCAGCCAGGGGTCCTCGGTGTCGATCGCCGCCTGGCGCGCGGAGTCCGCCCACGCCAAGAATTCCTTACGCAGGACCGTCCGGATGAGGTCTTCCTTCTTCGGGAAGTGCCGGTAGAGGGTGCCCATCCCCACCCCGCCGCGGCGGGCGATCTCGCGTACGTCCACCGCGGTGCCCTGTTCGGCCAGCACCTCGGCGGCGGCTTCGATAATCGCTTCACGGTTGCGGATCGCGTCCACGCGTGGTGCGCGGCTCCGGGTGGCGCTTTCCGGTACTCCCACTGCCATGCCGCCCAGCATACAGCTTTTCCGGAGCAAGTGCTCCGCTCTGTGCTAGCTTGGAGGAGCAAGTGCTCCGGATAGTGAGAGGCGGCCATGTCCGACCCATCCGCAACCAGTTGGAACGACCTCGTCATCGCCGAGTTCCGAGCGAACGCCGGGCGCGTGGCTTGGAGCAGCGAAGACGATTTCGCCGCAGGCCGTTTCGTACCGCCTCGGATCCCCGGATTCGACGACCAAGGCATGCCCCTGATCTTGGTGCACCACACCGGCGCCAAGACGGGACGCGAGCGGATCAGCCCGCTGTTCTACCGGCGGTCAGGCGAGGGCTGGGCCGTCTTCGCCACGCACGGCGGCAGCCCGCGGGATCCGGCCTGGTACCGCAATCTCGTGGCGAACCCGCGCACCACCATCGAAACGGGCACTGAGAAAGTGACGGCGGTAGCTCGGCTCACGGAAGGTGCGGAGCGCGAGCGGCTCTGGGCGGACGTGACAGCACTCATCCCGGCGTTCGCCGGGTTCCAGGCGGCCGCGGGCAGGCAGATCCCCGTCGTCGCGCTGGAACGTGAGTCCGCGCGGTAGTCGAGACCCGTCGAGAAAGGTGTTCGCCGTGTTGATCCGTGACGTCCGCCCTTGGGGTGGACAGCACAGTGACGTCGAAGTGGCCGGTGGCCGGATCGTCGCGGTGCGGCCGCATGAGCCCGCCGCCGCGCCGTCGCCGGAAACGGTCGAAGGGCGCGGGCGGCTGCTGTTCCCGTCGTTCAGTGACGTGCACGTCCATCTGGACTCGACTCGCATCGGCCTGCCGTTCCGGCACCATACGGGCGGTCCGGGTGTCTGGGCGATGATGCTCAACGACCGCGAGAACTGGCGTGACGCCGAGGTGCCGCTACCCGAACGCGTCGCCGGGACGCTGGAGCGGATGATCGCCAACGGCACCACGCGAGTGCGCAGCTACGCGCAGGTGGACGTCGACTGCCGGCTGGAGAAACTCGATGCCGTGCTCGCCGCGAAGGAGCGGTTCGCCGGGCACGCGGACGTCGAGGTGATGGCGTTCCCGCAGGCCGGGATCCTGCGCGAACCCGGCACGGTGGACGTGCTGGAGGCCGCGCTGCGTTCGGGGGCCACGGTCGTCGGCGGGATCGACCCGTGCTCACTGGACAAGGACCCCAAGGGGCATCTCGACGTCGTGTTCGGGCTCGCCGAGAAGTACAGCGTGGAGGTGGACATCCACCTGCACGAGCCGGGTCACCTTGGCGTGTTCTCGACCGACCTGGTGATCGAGCGGGTCCGCGCGCTGGACCTGCGCGGCAAGGTGACCATGTCGCACGCGTACGGGCTGGGCTCGGTCTCCGAATCGGTGAGCCGCCGCCTGATCGACACGTTCGCGGAGCTGGACATCGCGATGGCGACCGTCGCGCCGTCCGTCGACGGCCAGCTGTCACTGGCCGACCTCACGACCGCGGGCGTGCGCGTCGGCCTTGGGGAAGACGGCCAGCGGGACTACTGGAGCCCGTACGGCAACTGCGACCTGCTCGACCGCACCTGGCAGCTCGCCTTCACCCACGGCTTCCGCCGCGACGACCTGATCGAAATGGCCTTGGCCGTCGCGACGATGGGTGGCGCGTCGATCATGAGCCACGACGTCCCGCGGCTCGCGGGTATCGCCGACCGCCCCGGCGTGGCCGTTGGCGACCGCGCCGATCTGGTGCTGGTGGACGGCGAAACCCCGACGAGCGCGGTGATGGACCGCGGCAAGGACCGCACGGTCCTGCACGACGGCGTCGTCGTGGCGGACGGCCTGTCCGTGGTGGACCTTTGACCGCCAGGAAAATCAGGTCCCTTCGACGACCGAAACCGAGTTGACCCCGAAATTGCAGCTGACGTGATGGTCGATCCGATACCACTCGTTTTGCGGTGGGTAGTGCCAAATCGTGTCGTACGTTCCACCGAACGAACAGTCGACCCGCAGCTTCCACTTCGCCGGAATGGGTGCCCAGCAGACTCCCCATGCCTGATAGCTCGCGCTGTAGCCGGTATCGCAGGTCATTCCGTACACCGGCGTGACAAAGCTGGCCTGTGCGGGCAAGGCCGCCGCAACCATGATTCCGCCCGCCATCGCCGCAGCGGCGACCGCGCCACCGGCCCTCCGAACGATCTTTCGCATATTCATCCCTCCGGTGCGGCCACAGTGGCCGATACGCGACCTTGTCCAATCTGGACACGAAGGAATCGTATTCTTTCGGCACGCGCCGATCGGGTTCGAAGGGTTCGCCGAATAGGCGGCGAAAGCTGCCTTTTAGGGCGATATCAGACGTGATCGAAAACCGGTCAGCTGAGCAGAAGGAGCGCGTAGTAGGCCAGGAAGTGTTCGACCGCGTACGAGCCGCCGGTGACCTGTGGCAGTGAGGCGTGAGTGTGAGCCCGCGCGGCGTCGAGCATGGCGGAGATCCTCTCGTCGCCGACGGGGAGTGCGTGCGTGAGGCGCTGCCAGCACCAGGCGCGGTGCAGGTTGAGCCCGTGCAGGTGGGCGATCAGACCGTCGGACGTGTCGGTGACGATCGCCGGGGTGAACAGCGCCGCGGGTGCCCGATCGGCGAGGCCGGGGAGGAATCCGTGAAGCCAGCTGCCGAATTCGGCCGGGGGCAGCAGGCGGGTCATGAGTTCGGCTTCGGCCAGTGCCGGGGACAGGAAATCGGCGCCGGAGGGCTCCCAGGAGCCGGGATAGTCGCTATCGGATCCAAACCAGCGCCAAGCGGTCTCGGTGATGACCTGCCGCAGTCGCGGGTCGCCTTGGGCGGCGAGGTGGTCGGCGTAGGGCAGGGCGCGGGACAGCCCGAACGCGCCGTTGTCGTGCACCCCGGATCGGATCGGATAGGTGGCCCGCGGCAGCCAATCGAGATAGCGGGTCACGAAGACCGAGCTCAGCTCGTGCAACGCCGTCGACCAGCGCGCGGCATCGGGATCGTCCCACGTGGCGGTCTCGACGGTGAGTTCCAGCAGTGCCGACCAGCCGTAAGGCCGTTGCGTGGCGCGGTGTTCCCCGGGGGTGAAATAGGCGGCCTCGGCCGCCAGCGACTCGGTGGTCAGGTGCTCGTCGAGCGTGCGGCGGATCTCCGTGGCAGGTACGAGAGCGCTGTGGCGGCGCAGCAGGCGCACCAGTACCCAGAACATCTCGACGCAGGAATGCCAGTCGCAACTGCCGTAAAAGCACGGGTGCGACTGCCGAGGGGTGGCGATGGGCACGCCCTCGACCTGCCAGTGAGTCTCATGGTGCGGGTACTCGCGCACCACGTTCGTCAACGCTGTCCGGGCCAGCTCATCGGCACCGGCCGTCAGCAGGCGGCCTCGTTCGTCGTCCCACCCTGCCATCGGCAGGCCTCCTCGCCGCTGTGTCCCACAGTGAGAGCTACCTGGCGACTATGTCACGGCCCGGCTTGCCATTAGACGTATACGTCTATAAGTTGGGCTGGTGCCCTTGGACGCGTCACGAAACAGCCTGGTGCTGCCGCTGCTCGGACTCCTTGTCGAGCAGCCGTCGCACGCCTACGACCTGGCGGCGCGCCTGCGTGAGCGGTACGGGCAGCTGTCCGCTACCCGCAGCACCGTCACGACCCTGCTGAAGACGCTGGAGGGGGCCGGGCTGGTCGCCTCCCGCGTCCCGGAGCGGGTGGGCAACCGGCCGCCGCGCACGGCCTACGAGCTGACCGCGACAGGGATGGCGGATTTCCGCCGGAGAGTCGAGGAGGGACTACGCGAGGGCCAGGCCGCCTCCGTGGACTTCGTCATGGCCATCGCCTACGTCGGGGCGCTGCCCGAGGGCGATGCGGTGTCCATTCTGGACAGTCGCGCCGACCGGCTCGACCGAGAACTCGCCACCCTGCGGGAACAACCCGGCGGTGTGGCCGAGGTGCACATGCTCGAAGTCGCCTACTGGCGCACCATCATCGCCGCCGAAACCAGCTGGCTGCGGACGCTGGCTTCGCGGATCCGTTCCCACGACATCGACTGGTCGGGCACGCACCCGACGAACTGAGGAGGACCGAAGCGTGAAGTTCGGCATCTATCCCGGCGGACGTGCGGGCACCGTCTGCTCGCATCCGCCCGACCCCGCCGCGATCCGCGACCTCGTCGATGACCTCGCGGGCGGCCGCCCCTTCGTCGTCCGCGAGTACGTGCACTTCTTCGGCGACAAGACACCACCGGACGTCGCCGCCTCACTCGGTGCCGAGAACGCACTCGACCACCTGACGATGCCCGACGAATGGTACGTCGAAGGAGGTCGCGATCTGGACCTCGTGGTGAGCTATATCTCCCAGGTCGCCGATCTGCCCGGCTGGCTGGCGTTCCTCGACGCCGTCATCGACCGCTACGGCCACCTGACGCGGTATCTCCAGGTGACACTCGAACCCAATTTCCCCATCCCGCTCATCGACGGAAGCGCCCCGGGTGTCCTCGAAGCCCTGACCCTCGGCATCCCGCACGCACGCTCCACAGTGGACCGACGAGGTCACCAGGACGTACGGATCGGTTTCTCCGTCGCCGAACCACCGGAATGGCTGGGCGGCGACGACGACTTCTGGCAGTACCTGTCCGCGATTCCGCCGCGGGATTTCGCCGCGCACGTCGACTACGTCGGCCTCGGCCTCTACCCCGACGCCTTCTCGCCCGTCGCCCCGCGTGGCACGCCCGGAGACGTCGCATCCCTTACCCGCCACGCCCTCCATCATCTGCGGAATCACTCACTACCCCGCGCCCACCTCTCGTCCGGCACGCCGATCCACATCGTGGAGAACGGCACTCCGAGCGGGGCACCCCGTTCCGAGCAGGCGCAAAGCGATTCGCTGTCCGACATGCTCGGCACAATCCTCGCGTGCCGGGAATCCCTGAACATCACCCACTACGAACTGTTCAGCCTTCGTGACGCGGACAGCGCCTCCGACCAGCCCACCGGAACGCTGGGGATCACCACCGACACCTACCGGCCCAAGGCCGCCCTCGCCTTCTACCGCGATCTCGTCCGCGGCACCGGCCGGTTACCCGAGCCCCGCCAAGCTCGCGTCTCCGATCACAGCGCGATCGTCGAACGCGTACGACAGTGGTGGGGCGACTCGCGTACTCCCGAAGAGGCCCGCGAACTTTCGCTCCTGCTCCCCAAACTGTTCTTGCAGTTCTTCGCCGGCACGAGCCTGGTACTGGAGGACGAGGCCGGGATCAGGGCTTTCCTTGTCGGCTTCCATGCCGCCGACAACGACACCGAGGCGTACATCCATTTCGTGGGAGTGGATCCGGAGCTGCGCGGGCAAGGGGCGGCCCGCCGTCTGTACACGACGTTCTTCCAGTGTGCCGCCGAGACGGGCCGCACCGAAGTACGGGCGATCACTTCGCCGGGGAACACCGGCTCCATCGCCTTTCACCGTGCGATGGGGTTCGCGCTCGAAACCGGGGACCGAGTCGTCGACGGTCTCCCCGTGCACAGTGACTACGACGGCTCCGGCCACGATCGGGTGTGCTTCCACCGGAAGATCATCCGCTGACCGCGGGCGCGTCCGCGCGAAGCCAGGACTGGGCCCACTCGACGCTGTAACATCACCGGAGCCAGCCGATCCGGTGATTCCGCAGGCCGAATCGCTGCTCTGCTATTGGGAGGTAGCTCGATGTCCACCCCGTCCGCACGATCCTTTCCGCAGGCGCTGAGCCCCGGCGACCCGGTCCGGGAAGCAGTACTCCAGGCCGCCACCGCACGGCTCTACGACGCTTTCGGCGATCGTGTCCGGCTGGCGGTGGAACGCCTCGACCGCATCGGGCCCTGGGTGTTCCTGCAAGGAACGATGCACGGCGCCGAAATCGGTCGTCCGTACTACGTCGGCACCGGCTACGAGGCACGCCGAGCCGACGGCGTCATGTCCGATGTGTACGTCGCCCTGCTCAAGAAGACCGGCGAACCGGGTACCGACAACGACGCGCGGTCCTGGCGCTTGTCCGACCACGCCATCGGTCCGACCGATGTCGCTTGGCTGACCTGGCCGGACGAGCACGAGGCACCGCGCGCGTTGTTCGGGTTCTGATCCTCCGCCCCGCCGGCTCAGGTCGGCGGGGTGAGGATTTTGACGAGGCCGCTGCCGCCACCCATGCTGATCTTCTGGGAACCGTCGGGGTTGACGTTGTTCGAGCCGATGAACTGACCGTCGCCCGCGTACAACACGACGTGCCCGCCGCCGTTCGAGATCACCACATCGCCGGGTTTCGCCTCGGAGAGCGGCACCGACTTCCAGCCGTCCGCTTCGAGATTGGCCGCCAGCCCCGCGACCGAGGCGCTGGCCTGGTTCTTGTCGATCAGGCCGGAGGCCTCCAGGCAGCCGGAAACGAAGTTCGCGCAGTTGACGTTGTTCGGTACCCATGACTGCATGGCAGGCAATTCACCGCTGCGCTTGAGGTCACCGGCGTTGCGGCCGAGGAACTGCTCGGCGATCTTGGCCGGGTTGTTCCCCTGTGCGTCGATCGGCTTGGCGGGCCGCCCGTCGCCCTGCACCCCGGCGACACCACCACCACCGCCTCCGCCACCACCGCCGTCTCCGCCACCGCTGTGGTGGGAGGGAGGCGCGCTGACCCGGGAATCCACAGGATCGGCGTGGACACTCGACGCCGTGGTCTGGCCGGTGTCCGCGGGCACCAATTCCAGGAAACCACCCTCGATTTCCAGACCGAGCGGTTTGAGGAGATCGTCGATTTGTTTCTCGGCGTCGTCCAGCGCCCGCTCGATCTCCTCCTTCTTGCCATTGGAGTCTTTCTCGTTGAGCTGCCGGAGCCGCTCGATGTCCGACGCGGCGGTGGCGATCTCGTTCTCGTCGTCGGAACTGTTCTTCCGCCGCCGGGCCGCCCCGATCAGGGCGCGGTTGTCCGCGTCCTTGTCGTTGGCTTCCTGCGCGAGTTGCGCGACCTTCTTCTTGACGTCGTCCAGGATCTCGGAGACGCGCTGAAGGATGTTCTTGGCCGCCTCGGCCTTGTCGCTGACCTTGTAACTGGCCTTGCCGAGCTTTTCGAGATGGTCGGCGACGGCGTCGGCGTCCTTGCCTTCCCATTCACGCAGCACGTCGTCGCGGAAGAGTTTGAGATCGTCTCCGAGGTCGTTGGCCCTGGTGGCGGCTCCGCCGACCTTCGCGGCCTGGTCGTTGACCGCACCCGCGTTGAGCTTCTGCGCCTGCTGAGCATGTTTGTCGATGGCGTCCAGCGACTTCGGACGGTCATGCGACGGGTCGTCGAGCACATTCGGTTTCCGCTCGGCGGTGGTCATCGGTAAATCCCCCTGATTCCCGTCTTCAATCCGATCAAGCCCGCTCGCGGGCGCCGCCACGGAGGGTGTGCACACCCGCCGCTTCGTCGTTCCGCATCCGCTCGGCGGCGTTGGCCAGCGCTTGGGACGCGGCGTCGACGAGCTTCTCGGCGGCGGCCAGCTCGGCGTTCACACCCTTGTGGAACCCCTGCACCGTCTTACCCGTACTGGCCGCGTTGCTCAGGTCGCCGAACGCGCCGCCGGGATTGCCATCGCCCAGGTCCTTGCCCGTTTTGCTGAAGCCGTCCTTCAGCCCGCCGACCTTCTTGGCGAGCGCGGCGATCTGCTCTGGGTCGAATCGGCGAGTCATGAGTGATCCCTCCAGTCCCGGCGCCTGCGCCAGTGCTTGCCTACCGCGCAGCCTATGAGCTCACACCCACCCGTGCGCGCCGTTTCCCGAAACGCGATGACGCCCTTCGTGTACACCGACGCATCCGGCCGCGCCTCGGTTCCACCGACATCACCGGCGCGAAGATCCTACCTTGCCGAGGCCCGCGCCACGACCGGCGAACCGGCGCTGCTGCGACACGTGGGGCGTTGGCCCCGGGGTGCTGACGCCGGGGTCGTGGGTGGCAAGGCATGTTCTGTCGAGGGGGCGTGGTGCCTGGCTCGCTGTGACCGGCCTGTTGGCCGGGTTGGCCGGGTTGGCCGGGTTCGCAGCCAGCGCGAAGTCGTGACTCGCGTGCTTGAACACGTCACTCGCGTGCTTGAGCCCGTAACTCGCGTGCTTGAGCCCGCGACTCGCGTGCTTGAAGGCCGAACTCGGTGTGCGGGGTCTGAGCACGCGAGTGCGGCGCCGCGCCACCCCCCGGCACCATCTCACCCGGAGGTGCCGCCTTTGCCTTACCTCTCACGAGCCCTACCTACCACTCACGACGCGTTCGGTGGGCTCGGGTACTGGCGCCCGTGCTCGCCTGAAGTACAGGAAGGCCCCCTTCCTTGCGCCTAGGTACAGGAAGGGGGCCTTCATGTACTTGGGTCGCGCGTGAAGGACTCCTTCCCTCGGCTGAGCCGAGGGAAGGGTCGAGGCATTCCGCGACACCGCTTGAGGACAAGGTTGTGACCGATACTCGC
>NZ_JBFBBY010000056.1:0-45756 GCF_040682875.1 Amycolatopsis sp. NPDC051071
CGCTAGGCGCAAGGAAGGGGGCCTTCATGTACTTGGGGAAGGTGTGAAGGTCGAGTTTCCTCGGCTGAGCCGAGGGAAGGGGTCCTTCACGCGCCACCGTGGTGGCTGGTGGAGCTGCTGGAGCCTCACTCGGCTGCCCGTCGGGCAAAGGTCGCGCAGAGCGCGTCGATGTCCTGCAAGGTCTGGGGAGTCAGGTCGTCGTCGTGGAGTGCCACCGCCAGCCGGGCCTCGACTCGTTCGATGATCTCCACCAGCCGGAAGGAGTTGTAGTTGGGGAGCTCGCGCAGGGTGGTGGCGGTACGGGCGGTGGGCTCGTCGACCCGCAGCACCTCCTGGATCGCGGCGAGCACGGCAGCGCGGGCCGTGTGCCGCGCGGCGAGCCGGGTGGCGATGGCGGCATCCTCGTGGAGCAGGCGGCCGAGGTCGTCCAGTACGGCCGCGGGTGGCGTGCCGGTACGGGATCGGCGCCACGCCACATAACTTTTCGAGGCGAGCGTGAGCCAGGCTTGGGCGTGCTCGTCGACCTCGGGGCTCGGCTGGTCGTTCCGGGCGAGCCACGCGCCGTGCAGCAGGCGCGATCGGCCAAGCAACCAGATGTCGAGCACCAGGCCTTCGCCGTGGTCCGCCGAGAGGTAGGCGTCGATGGCGGGGATGGCGTCGGCCATGGCCCTGGCGTTGGCGGCGAGTACGTCGGGCTGGTGAGCGACCGGTTCGGTGTTGAACCGCAGCGCGCTGACCGCGGGCAGCATGGCGTCCATTTCGGCGGGGGAGAGCCGCCATACGCCCGGACGGCACGAGCCCCACGGGGTCTCGTCGTGATAGGCGTCCACCACTGTGTCCGATGTGGACAGAAGGAACGTGTGCTCGGTGTGACGGCGGCCGGCGTACGGCGTCCACGCCAGGCGGTGCGCGTCGGCGATCACGTACAGCGGACCGGTTTCGGCCACCAGCGCACGCAGCCGGGCGCCGTCGACGCCGTCCCAGCGCCGCGTCACCCGCAGCCCCAGCAGCTCCTGCGCGGCGGCCAGCCGGTAGGGCATCGAGGAGGCCACACGCGGTCCTGGTTCGAGGTCGAACCGCAGCGGGGCACCGAGTGCCAGGTGCGTGCCCGCCCCGCCGTGCTGGTCGGCCAGCACGGCGAGGTTGGCCTGGAAGCAATCCAGCGCGTCCGCGCGCACGGTCTCCAGCACCGGCGACCAGCGCCGGTCGTAGGTCTCGGCCGGGGCGGTCACGCCTCTCGCTCCTGACCGAGGAACGCGCCGATCTCGCCGGTGAGCTGGTCCAGATGCGCCGGCTCGAATACGTCGTAGTGCCCGGCGTCCAGCGTCGCCGTCCGCAGATCCGGCGCCAGTTCACGCCACCGGTTCAGCGCGACTTCCCGGCCGGAGATGCCGTCGTCGGCGTCCTCGCACATCAGCATCAGTGCCCGGCCGGGATACTCGCGTTCGGTGGCGTACCCGGCGAGCGCGCGCACCTGCGACCGGAAGGTGCGCTCCACCCTGGCGACGGTGTCCCCGTCCGGCCTTGGCCCGAGGCCCGCCACGATGAGCTTCCTGATCCGCTCGTCCTCGTCCGGTGTGGCGTGGCGGGGCAGCGGCGAACTGTCCACGATCACCAGATCCGGGCGCACTCCCCGGTCGGCCAGCCGCACGCACACCTCCCAGCCGACGGTGCCGCCCAGCGACCAGCCGAACACCAGTGCGGGGGAGCGGTCGCCGAGTGCGGACAGGGCGGATTCCGCCATCTCCGCGATGCTGTCCTCCGGCGTGTCGCCGGGCACCAGCCCGGCCGCGCGCACGGCGTAGACGCTGTACTGCCCGCCGAGGTAGGACGCCAGCCGCAAGTACGGGTTCAGCCCGCCACCCGCGCCGGGCAACATCAAGCACACCGGCCGATCCTTGCGTCGTACCAGGGTGACCAGCCGGTTCGGTGCTTCTTCGCGGGTCGGCTCGGTCATTGCCGGACCTGCGCTGCCAGCGTCGCCACGGTCGGCGAGCGGAAGAAGTCGACCAGCTGCACGGTCACCCCGTACCGCTCCTGCACCTGGCCCATGACGGTGAAGATGTTCAGCGAGTGCGCGCCGTACTCCAGCACCGGGCGGTCCCGCTCGACCAGTGGCACGTTGAGCACCTCGGCCCAGATCCCGGCCAGCTCCCGTTCCAGGTCGTCGGCGTACTCGGCGACCGGGGCGGGCTCCGCCGCGCGCTGTGCGCTCAGCTTCTCGGCCAGCTTCACCAGCGCCGCCCGGTCCGTCTTGCCACTGCGGGAAGTCGGCACCGACTCGATGTCGATGATCTCCGCGGGCGCCATGTACGACGGCAGCCGCTCGGTGAGCGCCTCCCGGACACGCTCGTGGTCGGCCGTCGCGCCGGGCTCGGGCAGCAGGAACAGCAGTGGCCTGCGGTCGATCCCGGCACCACGCACCGCGGCCACCGCCTGCAGCACACCCGGCAACCCGGTCGCCACGGTCTCCAGTTCGCCGAGCTCCACCCGGTAGCCCCGGATCTTCACCTGGGTGTCCTGCCTGCCGAGGAAGATCAGTGCGCCGTGTTCGTCCCGCACCACCTGATCACCGGTCTTGTACAGCGTGTCGCCGGTGGTGAACCGGTCGGGCAGGAACCGTTCCGCGGTGCGCTCCGGGTCGTTGACGTAGCCGTTCGCGGGTGCGTGGCCGCCGAGCAGCAACTCGCCGGGCACCCCCGCCGGAGCCAGATGGCCGGTGTCGTCGACCACGTACGTGGCCACGTTCGGCAGCGGCAAGCCGATCGGGACGTGGCGTGACCACGGCGGGTCGGCCGCGGTCAGCCGCCGTGTGGTCGCGGCGTTGGTCTCGGTCGGCCCGTAGTGGTTGACCAGTGTGCACTGTGGATGGTCGGTGAAGAACGCGCGGATCTCTTCGCCGGCGAGCAACTGCTCGCCGGACACGCACAGGTAACGCAGCAACGGCAGGTGGGCTCGCTGTGTTCGTACGGACAACACGAACGGGCGCAGTGCCGCCACCGGCAGGTACAGGTGGGTCACCGCGGTGTCGGCGACCCGGCGCACCAGCGCGGGAAAGTCGCGCCGGTCGGCCGGTTCCCGGGACACCACGGTCCCGCCGGCCAGCAGCGTTGGCAGGATCTCCTGGAACGACACGTCGAAACCGGCGGGTGCGTACTGGAGGAAACGGCTGTCCCCGGTCATGTCCAACGCGGCGATCTGCCAGGCGGCGAGATTGAGCAGCGGCCGGTGGCCCATGAGGACACCCTTGGGCAGGCCGGTCGAGCCGGAAGTGAACATCACGTACACCGCGGACTCGGGCGTCGCGGCCGGTGACACGTCCACATCGGACTTGAGGTCGGCGGCGGCCGTCACCTCGACCCCGTGCAGTGTCAGGCCGGAGCCGATCACCACCCGGCAATGGGACTGCCGCACCATGTACGACAACCGGTCGGCCGGCAGGCTCGACTCCAGCGGCAGGTAGGTCGCGCCACGCCGCAGGATCGCCAGTATCGACATGACGGTCTCGGTGAGGGAGTCCAGCTGTAGCCCGACGACGTCTCCTTGGCCGACGCCTCGTTCGGCGAGTCCCGCGGCGATGCGCTCGGCGGTAAGGGAAAGCTCGGCGTAGGTGAGGGCACGGCCGGGTTCCGTGACGGCGATCGCGTCCGGAGTTCGGCACGCGGTCTCGGCGAACCAGTCATACAGTGTCGGCGCCGGAACATGCACCGGATACCCGTCGTGGCGCAGGCTCTGTACTGCCGAGGCGTCGTCGAACAGCTCGGCGAGGGTCAGTTTGCCGTCGGCCACCGCCCGGCGCAGCGCGGTCCGCGTCGAATCCAGCAGACCGTCGGCGATCGTATGCGGGATCAGCGCGTGGTCGTACTCCAGTTCGAGCAGCCAACGGCCGTCGACAAGGGTGGCGCCCAGCCACAGGTCGAATTTGGCGGTACCGTTGCCCGGTTCGTACGCGCCGACCACCGCGCCGGTCCCGGTCGCCGGATCGAACGTGTCCTGCATGGCCAGCATGCAGGAGAACAGCGGGTTGCGGTCACTCGGCCGGTCCGGCCGCACCTGCGCCACCAACTGGTTGAACGGAACGTCCACACTGGAACGGCAGTGATCCACAGCGGCGCGAACCGTCTTGTCCAGGTGCTCGTCGACCGTGCGTGTCCAGTCCACGTCGACGGTGACCGGCAAGGTGTTGACGAAGAAACCGCAAAGGTCGTACGAGCCGATCGTGCGCCGCGCGGTGAACGGGCTGCCGATCAGCACCTGACGCACGCCGCCGTGCCGGGCGAGCACCGTGCCGTACACCGCGGACAGCATCACGAACGGGCTGACACCGAGCCGTTTGCAGGTGGTCTGGAACCGCTCGGTCTCGGTTTCGCTGAGTGTCCAGGAAATTCGCTGGCCGCCGAACTCCGTCTGCTGTGGACGGTCGGGTCGCGGGTACAGCACGAGTGGCGGGACCTCACGCAGCCGCTCCGCCCAGGCGGCGACCTGTCCGGCCGTGCGTGGCGAGCTCGCCGCCCTGGTCTGTGCGTTGAGTTCCTTGACCAGCGCGGCTTCCCGGCTCACCCGCAGCGTCTCCACGTCCACGGGACCGGCGAGGGCCCGGTCCAGGTCACGCACGATCGGACCCATGGACACGCCGTCGCCGACCAGATGGTGCCCGCAGATCATGATCGCCGCTGCGCTGTCATCGGTGGCACGTACGAAGCCGAACCGGTACACCGGCCCGGTCTCCAGGTCGAACGGCGCGCGGCCGATGTCCCTGCCCAGCGCGGCGACCGTGGCGGCGTACTCGGCGGGCGGTACGGAGATCGACTCGAGCGGCAGCTCGTCCGCGGTGGGCGGTGGCCGCAGCACGGCGTGCATTTCCGGCCGCAGCCGGAATATCTGGCGCAGCGCCGGCTGGACGGTGACCAGTGCGATCAGCGCCTGCGGCACCGCGTCGGCCAGTGGGGCGGCGCATTTGGCCGGATCGAGATCGAACTGGATGACCTGGTTGTAGATCTGCTTCGTCGGCACCAGACTGTCCACCACCAGCAGACCCTTCTGGGACTCGGTGAGGGGCAGTGTCGCCGTGTCGGACGGCTGGAGTTCGACTGTCATGCCGAGAGAATTGCCAGCCCCGATGTACGGCCGATGTTCCCATGATGCAGCAGCAGTGTGGCGCCCTCGCCGGGATGGCGAAACACCGTCGGCGTACCGCGAACACATCGGTAGTACATCGACGGCGGCGAGTATCTGCCGCATGTCCACCAACAGCTTGCCTGCCACCGCGAGGCCGAGCGACGACGTGACACCACACGGAGACCGGGTGGTGCTCAAGATAGGCACGTCCTCGCTGATCACCGGCGGCAGGCTGGACGCGGCCAAACTCGATCGGCTGTGCGAAACCGTCCACAGAGGACTCATAGCGGGCCTGCGCCCGGTGTTGCTCGCTTCCGGGGCCATCGCGATCGGCCGCAACCGGCACCCCGCCCTTGCCATGGACGACCCGGTGGCGCTGCAGGTGTCCGCCGCGCTCGGCCAGTCGAAGTTGTACTCGGCGATCGAGGCGGCGTTCGCCGACCGCGGCGTGCAGACCGGGCAGCTCCTGCTCACTCCACCCGACCTTGTCGAGGAGGTCCGGGGCGGCGGTGTCCGGCAGACCCTGCACACCATGCTGGCGCTGGGCATGGTCCCGGTGGTGAACGAGAACGACGCGCTCGGCGTGCGTAACAACGATGTGCTCGCCGCACTGCTCGGTGGCTACCTCCAAGCCGATCTGCTGCTGTTGCTGACCGACGTGTCCGGCCTGTACGACAGCAATCCGAAGGTGGCCCCGGGTGCCCGCCATATCGAGGAGGTGCCGGTGCTGACGGCCGAGACCGAACGGCTGGCAGGCGGCTCGATCGGCGACGGCGGCACCGGCGGTATGCGGATGAAACTCGGCGCGTGCTGGATCGCCACGTTCAGCGGGGTACGCACGGTCATCGCGGAGAGCGCGGACCCCGGCGTGCTGATCGCCGCGCACGGCGGCCGTCCGGTGGGCACGGTGTTCCACCCGCGCGCGGTCACCGGCGCGACTCCCGGCATCGGAACGCTGTGGCGCGCGTTCCGAACGCCGCCGGTCGGGGCGCTGCACTGCACCCGGGACGGCGAGGAGGTCGTCGTACGCGGCGAAACCGTATGCCACCACCACATCGCCGCGGCCTACGGCGTCATCGCGGCAGGCGACGTGGTCGACATCTGTGACCAGCGAGGGCGACCTCTCGCCAGGGGCCCGCTGAGCTGTGCCGCCGAGCTCGGCTGCCAGCCGACCGCCTCCGTCGTCGACGGCGGCGACTATGTACAGATCAGGGAGGACCTGCCATGTCAGTGACCGACTTCTGCCGCGCCGCGGCTGAGGCTTGGACCGAGGTCAAAGGGCTGACCACCGCGCGGAAGAACGCGTTGCTGCTGGACATGGCAGGCGCGATCGAGGAACACCGCGCGCGGATCGTCCTTGCCAACGACGCGGACGTCGCCGCCGCACGGGACAACGGCGTCTCGGCCACCCTGGTGGATCGGCTGACCCTGACCGAGCGGCGGATGGACGGTCTGGTCTCGGCCATCCGGACCATCGCCGACCTGCCGGACCCGGTCGGCCAGGTGGTCGACGGCTGGACCAGGCCCAACGGCCTGCTGATCGAGCAGGTCCGCGAGCCGATCGGGGTGGTCGCGGTGATTTACGAGGCACGGCCCAACGTCACCGCCGAGGTCGCCGCGCTCTGCCTGAAGTCCGGCAACTGCGCGGTATTGCGTGGCTCCTCGATGTCCATGGCGACGAATACGGCGATCATGGCGGCGCTGGACAGCGCGATCGCACGACACGACGCGGTGCCGGCGGCCGTCGTCCAGCTGGTCACCGATCCGTCTCGTGACGCCGCCCGGGAACTGATGCGCGCCAAGGAGTTCGTCGATCTGCTGGTGCCGCGTGGCGGCCCGGAGCTGATCGAATCCGTCGAGCGCAACGCCACGGTGCCCACGGTGATCGACGGCGCGGGTAACTGCCATGTCTACATCGACCACTCGGCGGACCTGGCCATGGCCACGGCGGTCACGGTCAACGCGAAGACCTCCCGGCCAAGCGTGTGCAACGCCATGGAAACCCTGCTGGTGCACGAAGAGCTGGTCAGTACCTGGCTGCCCGGCGTGCTCGACGAGCTGGCGGGCGCGGGTGTGGAGATCCGCGGAGACGCGACCGTCTGCGAGGTCTGGCCCAAGGCGGTGGCCGCCCGCGAGAAGGACTGGGGCACCGAGTACCTCGACCTGGTGCTGG
Source organism: Amycolatopsis sp. NPDC051071 (assembly GCF_040682875.1). Taxonomy (NCBI): domain Bacteria; kingdom Bacillati; phylum Actinomycetota; class Actinomycetes; order Pseudonocardiales; family Pseudonocardiaceae; genus Amycolatopsis; species Amycolatopsis sp. NPDC051071. The sequence goes on from NZ_JBFBBY010000056.1 coordinate 7,292, forward strand.
CCGTGCGGGTGGTGGCGGACGTGGGCGCGGCGATCGCGCATATCGGCCGGTGGGGTACCTCCAATGCCGAGGCGATCGTCGCGCGGGACATCGACGTGGCCCGCCGGTTCGCCAGGGAGGTGGACTCCGGCAGCGTGTTCGTCAACGCGTCGACCCGTTACTCCGACGGCGGCGAGTTCGGCTACGGCGTCGAGATCGGCGTGTCCACCCAGAAACTGCAGGTTCGCGGGCCGATCGGGCTGGCCGCGCTGACCACCGTGAAGAACGTCGTCTGGGGCACCGGGCAGACGCGGGTCGTTTAAGGGAGCCGGTGAGTCCATTGTCCATTGTCCAAGCCGCATCGCCGATCCGTCCTTCGTCCCTTGTGGACGGTACGGCGCAGGCATTGTCCATTCAGTACAACAACCTGGTCTACGAGCTGAGCGCCGCCGGGCAAGACATCATCTCGCTTTCGCTCGGCGAGGCGTTCTTCGATCTGCCGCTGCCCCGGTTCGACGACCTGGCCGGGCACGGCCTGCATCACTACTCGCACTCCCGAGGGCTGCCGGAGCTGCGGCAGCGGCTGGCCAGGTACTGGGCAGGCTTCGACGTCCCGGTCGACCCGGACACCGAGATCATCGTCACCGCCGGCTCCAAGGTGGCGATCTACATGGTGTTGCTCGCGCTGCTCGAACCGGGAGACGAAGTGATCATCCCGGAACCATTCTGGCTGAGCTACCCCGAGCAGGTGCGGCTCTGCCGCGGCGTTCCGGTGCTGGTCCCGCAGGACGTGCCAGTGTTCGACCTCGCCCGCTATGTCAGGCCGCGCACCAGGGCCATCGTGATCAACAACCCGAACAATCCCTCCGGCCGGGTGCACACCGACGCCGAACTGGAATTCGTGCACGACCTGGCGGACGCGCGAGGCCTGGTGGTGATCGCCGACGAGGCGTACCACGAGTTCGTGCCGCCGGAGACCCCGTTCCGGGCCTGCGGCTCGTTCGACCCGGAGCTGCGGCATACCGTCACGGTCAACTCGATGTCCAAGAACTACGGGGTTTCCGGCTGGCGGATCGGCTATCTCATCGCGCACCGGGAGCTGATCGACCAGGTGCTGAAAATCAACCAGCATCTGATCACCTGCGCGCCGACCATCCTGTCCTGGTATCTCGCCGAACACTTCGATGACATCCTGGCGATCACCCGGCCGCAGATCCGCCGGGTCGTGGAGTTACGCCGTGAGGTCGCGGGCCAGCTCGCCGACATCGGCATCGAAACGCTGCCCGGCTCGGCGACGTTCTACCTGTTCGCCTCGCTCGGTGAGTCCACTTTGGATTCCGTCGAGTTCGCCACCAGGCTGCTACGGGAAAGCGCGGTCAGCGTGGTGGCAGGCATTGCCTACGGCGAGTCGTGCGATCGGCACATCCGTATCTCCGTCGGCACGGAGTCGCCGTACCGGGTGGCGAGGGGCATCGCCGCGATCCGGAACCTGATCGACGCCACGAGCTGATGCCGTCGCCGGGGTCTCGTGAGGGTCGTGAGTGCTTTGCCGCCTTGACGCACGGCTCCGCCTCCTCGGCAGACGGCGCCGCACTCGCGTGCTCAGAGACGTAACTCGCGTGCTCAGACCCCGCACACCGAGTTCGACATTCAGGCACGCGAGTTACGTCTCCAAGCACGCGAGTTACCGAGGCAGGACGGCGGCCTGGCGATCAAGGTCAGGTTCGCCTGACGCCGTGCCCGGCGCGGTTTCCGGAACGTCGCATGCCGCTCCGGAAACCGCTGCCGGCCACGCCGATTCGTGCGCCATCACCAGGTGACGGGTAACTCCCGCACCGTGTAGAAGACCGCGTTCTCGTTGTAGGCCAGTTCATCCAGTGGCGTCGCCGCCGTCAGTGTCGGTATGCGCCGGTAAAGCGTGCTGTACACGACCTGAAGCTCCACTCGGGCCAGTGGAGCACCGAGGCACAAGTGCTTGCCGTAGCCGAAAGCGACGTGGTGGCGGGCCTTGCGACGGAGGTCGAGTGTGCCGGGATCCGGGAAGGCCTCGTGGTCCCGGTTGGCGGTGCTCTTCACCGCGATGATGCCGTCACCGGCGCGAATGAGCTGTCCGCCGATCTCCAGATCTTCCCGCGCGACACGGCGGGCTTCGGTGTGGGTGATGGACAAGTAGCGCAGGAGTTCCTCCACGGCGTCGGCCGCCGCCGTCGGATCGTCGCGGTGCCGGAGAGCGTCAAGCTGTTCCGGGTGGTTCAGGAGCGCGACCGTGCCCAAAGCAATCATGGCGGCGGTGGTGTCGTGCCCGGCCACCAGGAGAAGCTGGCCCAGCGTGGCGATCTCGCGTGGAGTCATCGCGCCGGTCCGGAATTGCTCGACGGTCAGTGTGCTGAGCAAGTCGTCGCCGGGTTCGGCGTTCTTCTCGGCCACCAGGTTTTCCAGATAGGTGTTCAGTTCCTCGCTGGCGGCCATGGCCTGTCCGGGATCGCCTTCGTCCATGACGAGCGTGCGGGCCACTCCTTGGAAGAAGGCGCGATCGGCGTAGGGCACGCCGAGCAGTTCGCAGATCACCTGCGAAGGGACCGGCAAAGCGAAAGCCTTGACCAGATCCACTGGTTTCGGCCCGGCCAGTATTTCGTCGATGAGGTCGTCGACGATCCGCTGGATCCGCGGCCGGAGAACCTCCATCTTCTTGATCGTGAATTCCGGCGTCAGCAGCCGTCGCTGGGCGGTGTGTTCCGGCGCGTCCATCTGCATCAACGTCTTCATTCGCGTATCGCGTGCCTTGCTCACCGCATTGGTGTGCGGAAAGGAGGGCCGCGTGGCATCGACGCTGACCCGTGGGTCGGCCAGCACCGCACGCACGTCTTCGTGACGCGTGATCAGCCACGGCGTACTGCCGTCCCACAGCCGCACACGCGACACCGGGTCGAGTTCGGCTCGCCGGGTCAATTTCGGTGCCGGGGCGAGTGGGCAACTCGCCGCGCGAGCCATCGGAAACGACTGCGTAGCGGCTTTGTCTCCGGTCATGGAGCCTCCTTGTCTCGGACATTCCGTCACCAGCAGCATGCCGGTGCCGCGAACCCCGGTAATCGGACAAATGGGATGTGAGTTAGGTCACATTTGGAGCCGCGCAGGGAGGCTCATCGTGCGATGAGTGTCGGTTCGGGCCCGGCTCGTTCGTAGGCAGGGTGAGAGGCCGGCGACGGGCCGGCCGCCACTCACCGGGAGACCCACGATGTCCGACCAGGAGAACCTCAGCGTCACCTTGACCGTCGCCGCGCCCACCGCCAGGGTTTTCGCGGTGCTGGCGGATCCGGGGACCCATGCCGCGATCGACGGCACCGGCTGGGTGCGGGAACCGGTCGACCGGGCGCCGCTGACCGAGGCGGGACAGCTCTTCCGGATGGAGATGTACCACCCGAGCCGTGAGGACGGCGACTACCGGGTGGTCAACAAGGTCCAGGTGTTCGAGGTGCCGCAGGTCATCGGCTGGCTGACAGGGCAGGAGAAGGACGGCGGGGAACCGGAGTTCGGCGGTTGGTTCTGGCGGTACGACCTGGCGCCCGCCGGACCGGCCGAGACCGAGGTCACGCTCACCTACGACTGGTCGGCGGTGCCGGCGTCCATCCGGGAATACCTGCGGTTCCCGCCCTTCGGTCCCGATCACCTCGGCAACTCGTTGCGCCATCTGGCCGAACTCGCCACGGCGGCTTCCCGGACCTGAACGCGGGCGGGAACTTTTCCCGGTGCCCGTCCGACTTTTTGGTCATGTCTTCCTTCGACGGCGCCCGCCGCGCCGGGCACGTCCTCCTGGCGAGCGTGCTCCTCGCGGCGGGCGCCGCTTGCGGTATCGGGAATTCCGCGAGTACGGCTTCCCGTTCCGAGACGGTCGCTCCGCCACCTGCCGTGGCGAAGCCCACCGTGTATCCGCTGACCATCGACAACTGCGGGAGGAAGGTCACCTTCGACGCACCGCCGAAACGCGTGGTGCTGCTCAACGGCACCTCGGTGGCCGAGGTGGAAAGCTTCGTGGTGCTGGGGATCCAGGACCACATCCTGGCCAACAGCCAGTCATACGGGGTTTCGGACGATCCGTCTTTCGTGGACAAGGTCAAGGCGGTCCCGACGGCGAATCTGAAGCTGAACGAGAACTTCGAGGTCCCGCGTGAACAGGTACTGGCCCTCAAACCGGACCTGGTGATCTCCACCTGGGCGGGCGGTTTCGACGACAAGGTCGGCTCGGTCACCCGTGATCAGCTCGACGCGGCGGGGATCAAGAGCTTCGTCACGCCGTCCAACTGCGCGAACGGCGACACCGGTGCACGGCCGGAAGACAAGGAGCGGTACGGAAAACAGTCGATCGAGTCGTCGTTCGAGCTGTTGCTGAGCCTCGGTGAGATCTTCGACGTCCAGCAGCGCGCCGCGGACCACGTCAACAAGGCCCGCGCCGACATCGCCGCCATCCAGCAGGGCGTGGCAGGCAAGGAGCGTAAGCACATCCTGGTCGTCTACCCGGGTATGTCGATGATGAACAACAACGGCCTGCCCGCGGTGTTCGGCGGCGGGATCTACGACGACATCGTCGGCCGCGCCGGTGGCGTGAACCCGTTCGCGGGCAAGACGAACACCCAGCTCGCCGAGATCAACGCCGAAGCACTCGCCGCCGCACCGGTCGACGTACTGGTGATCGGGTTGTTCCAGCCGGGGGAGAAGCCGGAGGCGATGGCACAGGAGCTGTTCGCCAAGTTCCCCTACTGGCAGGCGTCGAAGTCCAAGACCTTCACCAGCGTCTCCGACAGTTTCTACCTCGGCCCGATCAACGCGATCGCCGTTCGGAAGATCGCCGATGCGGCTCGTTGACCAGCGACGTCCGCATCCGGTGCAGGGCAAGGGCTTCATCCTGCTGGTGGGCGGACTGGCCATCGCGCTCGCGCTGGCCGTGGCGTTCTCCGTCGGCGTCGGCACGGTCGATGTCCCCGTCGCGCGGGTCGTCGCCGTGGTGTGGGCGCATCTGACCGGCGACACCGCGGGCCTCGACCCGTTGACCGATCAGATCGTGTGGACGTTCCGGACACCGCGGGTGCTGCTCGCGGCGGTGGCGGGTGCCGGGCTGAGTCTTGCCGGTCTGTGCCTGCAGACACTGGTCCGGAATCCGCTCGCCGACCCTTACACGTTCGGCGTGACGGCAGGCGCGTCGCTGGGCGCGGTCGTGGTGATGACGACCGGGATCGCGGCCGGGATCGGTGTCGCCGGTGGCGCGTTCGCGGGCTCGTCCCTGAGCCTGCTGGTGGTGTTCGTGATGGCGCAACGCGGTGGCAGGCTGATCGGGACGAGTCTCGTCCTCGCCGGGGTCGCCGTCGCCTACCTCGGGATGGCGGGAACCGGCCTGCTGCAGTTGCTGGTCGATCCCTCGGAACTGCGTGGGGTGATGTTCTGGCTGCTCGGCTCGGTCGCCGGAGCCTCCTGGGCGGACCTCACGATCCCGGCCGTCGCGACCGCGGTCACCGGGCTGTGGCTGATGAGCCGGGGCCGCATGATGAACGCGCTCGCGACCGGCGAGGACACCGCTGCCGGGCTGGGTGTCGACGTCAACCGGTTGCGGGTCTTGCTGCTCGTCGCGGCGTCCTTGCTGACGGCGACGGTGGTGAGCGTCGCCGGCGGCATCGGGTTCGTGGGCCTGGTGGTCCCGCACGCCGTCCGGCTGGTCGTCGGCCCGGACCATCGCAAGGTGATCCCGGTGTCCCTGCTGGGCGGTGCGGTGTTCCTGGTGCTGGTCGACCTGGCCACCCGCACGGTGAACAAGCCGAACGAAATGCCGATCGGCATCTTCACCGCCGCGCTCGGCGCGCCGTTCTTCCTGATGTTGTTGCGTGGCCGGAGGAGAACGCTGCGGTGAAGATCCAGATCGAGGACCTGTCCGTGATGATCGACGACCTCCCGATCCTCGGCGACGTGAGTGTCGAGGTCGAGACCGGAACCGTCACCGGGCTCATCGGCCCCAACGGGTCCGGGAAAAGTACTTTACTGCGTTGTGTGTACCGGGCCCTGAAACCAGTGCGCGGATCAGTCCACATCGGAGAGTCCGACGTCTGGCGCGGCAACGCCCGTGAAGCGGGACGGCGTACGGCGGTCGTCGTCCAGGATCACGATCTGGACAACGGTTTCTCGGTCGAGGAGACCGTCCTCATGGGACGGACACCGCATAAGGGCATCCTGGAACGGGACAACGCCGACGACCGCGACATCGTGCGGGACGCCCTGGACCGGGTGGGCATGGCGTGGGCCGCGCGGCGCGTCTTCACGCGGCTCTCCGGCGGCGAGCGGCAGCGGGTACTGGTGGCGCGGGCGCTCGCGCAGAAGACCCCGGTACTGCTGCTGGACGAACCGACCAACCACCTGGACATCGGCGCCCAGCTCGGTTTGCTCGGCCTCGTCCGTGAACTCGGCCTGACCACCGTGGTCGCCTTGCACGACCTCGATCACGCCACGACCTACTGCGACCGGCTGGTCCTGCTCCGCTCCGGCCGCGTGCTCGCCGCCGGGGTGCCGTCGGAAGTGCTGGAACCGGAGCGAGTCGCCGAGGTGTTCGGCGTGCGCAGCGCGATCGTCCCGCATCCACTCACCGGCCGCCCGCATCTGGTCACCGCGAACCAGTGAGGCGAGAGGCGTCGTCGCGACACTCTTGATCTGATCACGCGAGTTCCGCCTTCAAGCACGTGAGTTTCGCCTTTAAGCACGCGTGATCCGCCTTTGAGCACGCCTCAGGACACTAGGGCGATTCGGGTGCGCGGCCGAAACCGACGTTCCGGCGGTCATCCGTCGGCTCGGAACGTTTGATCCGGTTGTTCCGGAACTCGGTGGCGGAACCGAACTTCGCCCGCGAGGGGACGGTCGAGACTGAATCCGGCTTCGGGGCCGCGGATGTCTCACCGTGGTCTCGGCCGATCGCCGCCATTGCGACATTCGGTGCACATCGCCGACGGAATTCGTGCTTCGTCCAGCGAAGTGCTCACTCAGGGTCACTGATGCCCGGCGTCCGTCGCACTGAAGAGTGAGAGACGCCGACTCTCCTTCGTGGTCGACTACCAGGTCGACGGCGTCTCGCGTGGGTACGTCGAGACTCGGCCTGATCAAGGTCGAGACCCAGGTGCTGACCGCGTCGACCGATCTCACGCCGGACAACCAGTCGGTGGCCCCGGCCGCGGGCGATCGCGCTGGCGTCGGCGAAGATCGACAAGACGGTGATCAGCACGCTCGGGCTGAACATCGAACTCGGCGTGATCCAGTCGCAGGCCACGGCGACCTGTCAGCCGGCGCCGGGCGGTCTCGCCCCGGTCTTGGCCGGCAGTTCGAACGTCGCCTCGCTGAAGATCAACGGCCAGGCGATCACCGTCGGCTCGGCGCCGCTGACCATTCCGCTGGTCATCGGCTCACTGAAGCTCAACGGCCAGACCGTGGCGAACGGCGTCGTAAAGCAGCAGGCCGTCGCGCTGGACACCGCGCTCACGAAAATCGTGTTCGCGGAATCCCAGGCCGACGTGCGCGGCACCACCGCGTACCCGGCCGGAAACCCCGGCCGGCGTGATCCGGTGAACCGGGGCGGGGCGGACGATCCTGTCCGTCCCGGCGACCGCGCTGGATCCGGTGGCCAGTGCTGGCGAAAGTACGCGGCGCGGCCGGAACCCTCGGCCTGGCAAGGAATCCGTGATCATTCGCGGTGGGGCCGGGTTCTTCTCTGGTAAAGGCTGGTGGGCCATTTCGCTCCGGGCGGGTCTGCCACGTGCTCGAATCCCATGTGCTCGTAGTAGCCGCGTAGAGCAGGGTTGTCGTCGGCCGTGGCCAGGCGCACGAATGACTTGCCCGTTTCCGCGGCCTTTTTGTCGATCCAGTCGATAATCCGGAGCCCGAGGCCGGCTCCGGCGGCTTCGCGCGCGACGGCGAGGCGGCCGAGGTAGTAGGCCGATTCCGTGGTGTCGCCCCAGAAGCCGGGGTCGTCGTCGACGACCACACAGGTCGCGATCGGTTTGCCTTGTCTGGTGATCAGCAGTGCTTCCCCAGCTTTGATCTGGTGCCGGACGGAGTTCTGTGGGAAGCGTCGCGGCCACTGCCGGATTCCGCGACCGGCCAGCCACGTGGCGGCTTCGGCGAGGAGGTCGAGCACGGTGTTCTCCTCGCCGGGTTTGGCCGGACGAATGATGGTTTCCGGGGTGAGCGCTTCAGGGCCGGTGAGGATCGGCATGTCTCGATGATGCCCTCGCCTGGAGGCGCGTGGCGTGATCTCGAGCTTGTCTATGAAGGAATTAGGACACTCAACGTCCCAGATCCTTCATAGACGCGGATACCCCCGCGCCGCTGTCACCCGCCCGCGCACAGAACCTGCGAGGTGGGTTCGTCACGTGGATCATGGGGGCGTTCCCGCCGCCGCAGCATCGAAGGGGTCGTGATGGCCAAGCCCAACGTCGCCGAGCAGTTCGTCCAGGTCCTGGTGCAGGCCGGGGTGGAACGGATCTACGGCGTGGTCGGTGACAGCTTGAACCCGGTCGTCGACGCCATCCGTCGTACCCCGGGTATCGACTGGGTGCATGTGCGCAATGAGGAGGCGGGCGCGTTCGCCGCGGCCGCCGAGGCCCAGCTGACCGGACGGCTCGCGGTATGCGCGGGTAGCTGCGGGCCCGGCAACACCCACCTGGTGCAGGGTCTTTACGACGCGCACCGCACCGGCGCGCCGGTACTCGCGCTCGCTTCGCACATCCCGTCCGGCCAGATCGGTACCGGGTTCTTCCAGGAGACCCACCCCGAACGGCTGTTCATCGACTGCAGTGGCTACTGCGAGCAGATCAGCCGGCCCACCCAGATGCCCAGGGTGCTGCGGATCGCCATGCAGCACGCATTGGCCCGCGGCGAGGTGTCGGTGCTGGTGCTGCCGGGCGACGTCGCGCAGCTCGAGGCCACTTCGCCTACCGGGAGCGGGGTGCCGGTCACCGAGCACGGGACGGTCGTACCGCCCGAGCCTCAGGTGGCACGGCTCGCCGAGCTGATCAACGACGCCGAAACCGTCACCCTGTTCGCCGGTGCCGGGGTGCGTGGCGCGCACGCCGAGGTGATGGAGCTCGCCGAGGCGGTCCAGGCGCCGGTCGGGCACAGCCTGCGTGGCAAGGAGTGGATCCAGTACGACAATCCCTACGACGTCGGCATGAGTGGCCTGCTCGGCTACGGCGCCTGCTACCGGGCCATGAACGACGCGGATCTGCTGGTACTGCTGGGCACCGATTTCCCTTATGACTCCTTCCTGCCCCAGGCCAGGACCGTGCAGGTCGACCATGACGCGACCCGGCTGGGCAGGCGCACCCCGCTGGAACTGGCCGTGCACGGCGACGTGCGGGAGACCCTGCGGGCCGTGTTGCCGCTCCTGCGGCGCAAAACCGACCGGGCGTTCCTGGACCGCATGCTGCGTGACCACTGCAAATCGCTGGAACACGTCGTCGACGCGTACACCCGTGACGTGGAACGGCACGTCCCCATCCACCCAGAGTTCGCCGCGGACCTGCTGGACGAGCTCGCGGCGGACGACGCGATCTTCACCGTGGACACCGGCATGTGCAATGTATGGGCCGCCCGCTATCTCACCCCCAACGGCCGCCGCCGGGTCATCGGGTCGTTCCTGCACGGCACCATGGCCAACGCGTTGCCCCACGCCATCGGCGCGCAGTTCGCCTACCCGGGCCGGCAGGTGGTGTCGATGTCCGGCGACGGGGGACTGGGCATGCTGCTCGGCGAACTGCTCACCGTCGCCTTGCATGACCTTCCGGTCAAGATCGTCACGTTCAACAACTCATCGCTGGGCATGGTCAAACTGGAGATGCTGGTCGACGGCCTGCCCGACTATCAGACCGACCACCGCCCGGTCGACTTCGCCGCGATCGCGCGCGGTGCCGGCCTGCACGCCGAGCGGGTGACCGATCCGACCCGGCTGCGTTCGGCCATCGAGGACGCGCTGAGCCACGACGGTCCCGCGCTGGTGGACGTCGTGACCGACGCCAACGCGCTGTCCGTTCCGCCGCATATCACCGCCGGTCAGCTCGGCGGATTCGCTCTGGCCGCGAGCAAGGTCGTCCTCGAAGGCGGCGTCGGCCGGATGATCGACCTCGCCCGGGCCAACCTCCGCAACATCCCCCGGCCGTGAACAAACGTCCTGCACTGCGTCACTGTCCACTCTGGACCTCGTCGCGGGTGTCGCTGATCTTGTTGACGTGGTCGATCTGGGCCATGTGCTCCTCGGCCCATGCCCGGAGCGCCGCTAGCGGGACCTCGAGCGACGAGCCCAGATCGGTGAGCCGGTAGTGCACGCGTGGTGGCACGGTGGGCTCCACCCGGCGGGCGGCGAGGCCGTCGCGGATCAAGCTGTGCAGGGTCACCGACAGCATTTTCTGGGAGATACCGGGCATCCGACGGCGCAACTCGGCGAAACGGACCTCGTGCGGGGCTGCCTCCGCGAGGACCTTGACCGCCATTGACGTCCATTTTGTGCCGATGCGGTCCAGCAGCCGTCGGGTCGGGCATTCGGGATCGAACAAGTCGCCGCGTCCACTTCGTGCCGAGCGCGCCGGTTGGGAGGTCACCTGGAACTCACCACCTGTGGGAAAGGTGCCGTCTTGGCAGCACTGTCGAAGTTACTTAACGTCTCCAGGTAACCAATGGTAACCAACTTGGAGGCGCCGTGCCCGGCACACCATTCGCAACCGCTTCGCCACGGCACAGGGCCGACATCGTGCTACGGCGGATCGCCACCAACAGCATCGAAGCCAATGTGGCCGTCGCCGGTTCAGGACCGGCAGTCCTGCTGCTGCACGGTTTTCCACACACCTGGCGGCTGTGGACAGAGATCATCGGCCCGATGGCCGAGCACCACCGGGTCATCGCTCCAGATCTACGCGGGCTTGGCGACAGCACCCGCGCGGCGGAGGGCTACGACGCGGACACCCTCTCCGCCGACGCCGAAGGCATCCTCGACGCCCTCGCGGAACCCACCGCGGCCGTGGTCGCCATCGACGCCGGTACCCCGGTCGCCTTCCTGCTCGCCATGCGGCGGCCGGACCTGGTGCGGCGACTCGTCGTGATGGAATCGCTGCTCGGTGCCCTGCCCGGCGCCGAGGACTTCCTCGCCGACGGCCCACCGTGGTGGTTCGGCTTCCACTCCGTCCCCGGTCTGGGCGAAACGGTCCTGAAAGGACACGAGGCGGAGTACCTCGACTGGTTTCTCGCCGCGGGCACCCGAGGTCGCGGTGTACCGCCGGAGATCCGCGACGCCTTCGCCAGCGCCTACACCGGACACGACGCCTTGCGCTGTGCCTTCTCTTACTACCGCGCCATGACGACCAACGCGCGTCAGATCAGCGAGGCCGTCGCAGGTGGCAGGCTCAGCATGCCCACCATGGCGATCGGCGCTCACCCCATCGGCCGCGCGCTGGAACAGCAGTTGCGCCCCGTCGCCGACGACCTCACCGGCCACGTCATCCAGGATTGCGGCCACATCATTCCGCTGGACCGGCCCCAGGAACTGCTCCGCGTCCTGACACCCTTCCTCGCCGCCGGATCACGCGATCGCACTCTGTAACCGACTCATACGCGGATATCGGTGGCGTCGCGGGTTCACGAGCGAGCCGGATAAACCAATTGATCGTCGCGCGAAGGCCGTGACACGATCGCCGCCACGGTCAACCTGTGGGAGCTGTCCTTGTCTGTCGAAACGACCCCGGCGATCGATGCCGCGCTGGCGAGGCGTCTGATCGACAAACAGTTCCCGCAATGGGCCGAGTTGCCGTTGCTTCCGTACGCCCCGGCCGGTTCGGATCATGTGATCTACCGGCTGGGTGCGAAACTGTCCGTTCGGCTGCCTCGCCACGGCGGTGCGATCAAGCAGGCGAGGAAGGAAGCCGAGTGGTTGCCCCGGCTTGCCCCGCATCTGCCGCTGGCAATACCCGTACTGGTGGAAGTGGGAGAACCGGACTTCGGCTATCCGTGGCCGTGGGCGGTGTCGCGCTGGCTGGACGGCGAGGTGGCGACCGTCGATGCCCTGTCCGGCTCGCACGAGGCCGCCAGGGTGCTGGCCGGGTTCCTGACCGCACTCCACCGGTTCGACTCCGAGAAAACCGACGATCTCGTCGGCCTGCCACTGGCCACCCGGGACGCTGCGACGCGATCCGCCATCACGAAAGTCGGCGACGCGTTCGATACCGAGGCCATGGCCAAACTGTGGGACGCTGCCCTCGCCGCCCCCGAATGGAACCAGCCACCGGTCTGGTTTCACGGCGATTTCCATACCGGCAACCTGTTGACGACCAGTGGCCGCCTCAGCGCCGTCATCGACTTCGGTGAGCTCGGGATGGGCGATCCGGCTTGCGACCTGATCATCGCCTTCACCCTCATGTCGGCCGAAACGCGAGCCACTTTCCGCACCGCGCTCGAGGTGGACGATGCCACCTGGACTCGCGGTCGCGGGTGGGCCCTGGCCACCGGCTTGAACGCCTATGTTTCCTACGCCGCCGTCAACCCCCGGGTCGCCGCACAGACCACCCGCCAGATCACCCAGGCCCTCCTCGGCTAGAGATCGCCGTGACGGGTAGTGGTTCGGCTGCTCAGATCCGGAGGTGACAGGAACTGTCGTGCGGGACTGTGTGGATTTCGGATCATCCAACGCGTCAAAATCCACACAGCCACCGGACCCGGCTCCGGGTGGAAAGCGAGAGCACACGCTCATCGCCATCCCGGCGCGCGATGCAGGCGGGGCGTCGGCGATGCTGTGGGCGTGGAGTACGTGTCCAGAGTGCCGCGACCACCGCTGGACGGGCTGATCGACGGTCAAATGTCCGATTAATCCTAGAGTGTGCGGTCTTGACTGGGGGTCGCGAGTGGCAATGCGCGTTCCAGCCCAAATGCCACGTAGCGGAAGTTGATCAACCTCTTGGCCTGGGCTTCTTGTCGGCAACGACAGCCTGCGCGCCGCCCGGGCGCATGCGTCCATGATGGACAGTGACAGGTGTGGCGACAGGGGTACAGGTGGCGTCGGCCGCGGGGGTCGTGAGTGATTTGGGTCGTTAGAACGACCCAAATCACTCACGAACCCTTAATCGGACCCGTGACATGTCGCAAGTGTCCCTTAAGGACAGCCAAGGGGTGTCGGACCCTGCCGAGTCCGCTCCCGCCGCCGAATCCGTCACGCCACGTTTGCCTTACCCCTCAAATAAGGGAGGCCGGTTTTCGGACGAGACGTCGATAACCGGCTCGGCAGCCTTGGTGCTCGATCCGTCGTGTCGCCCCGAACCGCGGCGATACGATCAACCTGGTCGGTATCAACTCGGGGTTGACCTTCTCTCAAGCCAACGCTTCGGGAACTACCAGGTGCGAGCAATACATGTCGTTCTTCTTTGCGACGCCAATACGCGAAGACTCCTGTCTTGGTTTGTGATACAGGAGGCCCACGTTACGCTGAGGCGGTGAGCAAGTCGTCGATCGATAATACGGTGCAGGTGGCCAGCGCGCCGAGTGCTCCAGTCACCGTTAGGCTCAGCCACTGTCCTGTGGCTTTCGACCTACGCCCCGAAGAGTTTTTCGAGGTTACGGAGAGAACTCCGCCGGAGGGATACATTGAGGTAGTCTTCGACGCCTATGAGGGGCGCCCGATATTGTGGCTCCATGGGTGAGAATTCGGCGAGACTGAGCTTTCGGTAGGCGGCGTCCGGCAGGACGTCCCGCCGTGTACTCGAAACAGTCAACCGGATTTTCGCCTGAAAGGCTGGCCACCCGGTCGGACTGAAACTGCTCCTGCCGCAGGTCTCTTTGTCTGTGACGAACGAACCCAAGGTGACAACCGGATCGACGTCGAAGACTTCGGGATCGTGACTTCGCACTTCAACCCGCCGAAGCAGCCGGTTTGGTATTCAGGCACAGGCGTTGACGGCGGTCCGCCCAAACTGGTTCTGCACGACGATGGTCTTCGCATCGTCGGTGCGCATGGCCACGTGGTCACTGAAGGCAGCGACCACGACCGGGAGTGACCTCGTATCCCAGCAGAGTGCCCTCGGCCATGGCCGAGGGCACTCTGCTGTCCGAGAATTCAAGTCGTTACCGAGCCCAACGGTTCAATGCGTTCTTGCGCATCGCGTTCACTCGGGAAGCTGTCAGGCGTCAGCCTTCTTCTTCCGCGGCGCCCGCTTGCGCGCCGGCTTCGCCGGAGCTTCCTCTACTGGTTCGGGTTCGACGTCGGCAACGTGAGCGTTAGCTCGCTCGGCGTCGTCGAACGCCTTCTCGACCTCGTTGGGGATACGTCCTCGTTCCGCGATGGCGTAGCCGTTCTCCGCGGCCCAGGCGCGCACCTGCTGGTTACGCTCGCGATCTGCCGTCGCCGTGGCACGGCCGCTGCCGCTCTCGGCCGTGGACTGGCCGACAGCGAGGCGAAGCTTCCGCCCGCCGGTGCGCGTTCCCGCCTCGGTGTAGCGCTCGAGCGCGTCACGCAGGGCCTGGGCGTTCTTGTCAGACAGGTCGATTTCATACTGGACACCGTCGAGCCCGAAGGGCACCGTCTGTGTTGCTTCGCCACCGTCGAGATCGTCGACGATCTCGACACTAACCTTCTGAGCCATCGGTAGAGCCTTTCACCAGGTCATGCAGCATCTCTCCGCACCAGCGGCCTACCAGAAGCGTAACCGCCATTCATCAAATCGGCGGTATGACACACGCCGGGATCACGGGCCGCAAGGGAGTGATCAATCACCAGGATGTCGTCACGACCCGAGCGCCTACCTGCGACCGCGGCCTGGACCCGACCGGAACAGGCCGCGCCCGATGGACGCCGCGCTAAAAGCCGGTGATCACGCTTTCGGTGGCCTCCGGCAGGGAGTCGAAGCGTATCGGTGCTGATCGGCTACAGGTGATCCGCCGGGATCTCGTAGATGATCTCGAGCCCGTCCTCGTCGTCCCACTGTTCGCCGACCTTGACGAAGCCGTACTGCGATGCCAACCGATAAGAGGCCGTATTGCCGGGGCCGATTGTGACCCGGACGGTGAGTACCCGCGGCTCCTGAACGGCCCGCGCCAGCGACGATTCCAGGGCCGCCCGTGCGTAACCGCGGCGCCGATGCGCCGGGTCGACGGCGTAGCCGATTTCCACCATTCCCGATGTGTCGGGCGGCCCGTGGTAGCCGGCTGTTCCGACGGCCAGTAGTTGTTGCTGATCCCAGATGATGCCGGTGACCCAGGCGGCGCTGCTGGGGTCCGCCACGACCTGCCTGCTGCGCCTCTGCCACAGCCCACGCCGGTCCGAGCCGGTCAGGTAGGCCGTCAGCGGTACCGGGCTGGTCGCGGTTGCTCCGACCAGATCGCCGCGAGCGAGCGAGTCGAACGCGGGGCCGGTCAGCTGCACGATACGAACAACCGGCTTTGGCCTCGATGTCATTGCATGATGATCGCCCGGCACGGAGGCAAACCTGTCACGGATACGAGCATGACGCACCCGATATAACACGCTCATCGGCATGTGCGGGCATTTGCCGTTCAGGTCCGTTCGCGTGCGAGCCGTTCGCGGCGCTCCTCCTCTCGCTTCGAGTACGCGGCCGCGCGGATCGCTTCGTCCGATTCCAGGCCGGTGCCGAGGGCGCCGCCAACGGTCGCCGCCGACGCGACGAACCAGGTCAGCACGAACAAGTCGCCGTAGCCGAGCGATGCGTGGAGATAGACGTCACCGCCGGTCCTCCGGCGCCGTCCGGAGTCACTCGTGCACGTGCCGTGGGCCCAGTAAGGACTTGGCTGCTGCTCTCACGGTGAAGCGTCCGGGATGGCATGCCGGACCCAGTTGTCCACCCGGGTGAAGGTGGCGCCACCCATCCGGCCGACCGGGTGGTAGACGTCCTGGTCGAGCCTGCCGTCTTCGCGAAGCAGATAGTCGTCCACGGCCACCCCGAGTACCTCGCCGAACACCAGCCGCGAGCCCTTGAACTCCTGGACGGTCACCAGTTCGCACTCCAGGCTCGGTCCGGCGCCTGCCGGATGCGGCACGGCGATGCCGACCCCCGGTGCCCAGGAGAGCCCGACGTGCCGCGCCTCGTCGACGTCCGGGGCCACCGTGGCGGCGGTCCCGGCGATGAGTTCCTCCTGCCCGCTCAGCGCCATCGTGATCGCGAACTGCCCGGTCGCCTCGATGTTGTCCAGGGTGTCCGTCGGGCCGCTCACGGAGAACAGGACTGTCGGCGGATCCATCGTTATCGGAGCGAAGTAGCTGAACGGCGCGAGGTTCGCCACCCCCGAGGTGCTGACCGTGCTCACCCACGCGATCGGCCGCGGCACGACGGAGTTCTTCACCATCCAGACGAACGCCGCGCGATCGGCGTCGGTGTTGCCGCAGTACACGATTCGCTCCCGCCTCAGTCGCGATCCACCTCGGACACCACGCGCCCACCGAGAATGGTCAACGCCGACTGGGCGCCGAGCAATTCCCGGCCGTTCGCGGTGACCGGATCCTGGTCGAGGACGGCCAGGTCGGCCAACCGGTCGGGAGCCAGGGTTCCCTTGCGGGTCTCGGCGTGTTCCAGCCACGCCGGGCCGGTCGTCCACAGCCGCAGCGCCTCTTCCCGGCTGAGCCGTTTTTCGTGCGAGAGCAGGGAAAACGGGTTGGGCCCCGGCTCGCCGGTGAAGGTGGCGACCCCGCGTCGCCAGTCCGGTTCGGTCACCGGGGCGTCCGAGCTGTCGGCGACCACCACCCCGTGGTCGAGCAGCGTGCGCGCGGGGAACGCGTCCTGCCAGCGGTCCTCGCCCACGATCCGGACCATCGACGGACCGCTGAACGTCCGCATGAGTGAGCTGGTGATCACGCCGGTTCCGGTCCTGGCAAGGCGCTCGTGCACTTCCGGCGACAGAAAGGTGCCGTGGATGAGCACGTGCCGCGCGTCCGGCCACGGGTCGGCGGCCGCGACGGCCTCGATGGCGTCGACCACGGCGTCGGCCGCGCGATCGCCGGTCACGTGGACCTGCACGCGTACCCGGCGCCGGTGGGCGACGGCGATCAGCTCGTGCAGTTCGCGTACCTGTTCCGGATCGCCGGACCCGGCCGTGACGAGACTTCCATGCCCGCCATCGGGATACGGCTGGTGCATCCAAGCCGTGCAATGAGTCGGGACGCCGTCGGCGAACAGCTTGATCCCGCCGATGCGCAGCAAATCGTCGCCGGTACCCAGGTCCGTACTGTCCAGTGCCCGGCTCAGCTCGGCCGCCGAAGTCGTGGGAGACGGCCAATTCCAGTGCAACAGCGCGGTGACCCGCAGCGTCATCCGGCCCGCCGCGTGCAGCTCCCGGTAGTCCTGCCACAACCCTGGCGGAACGATCGGATCGGTGACACTGGTGACGCCCAGCCGGTTCAGCCGGGCCATCGTGCGCACGGTCGCGTCCAGCCGCTCGTCCCGGCTCGGCTGCGGCACCAACGCGGCCACGAGTTCCTGCGCGCTCTCCACGAGCACCCCGGTCGGTTCGCCGTCTGCGTCCCTGACGATCTCCCCGGACGGCGGATCCGTTGTGGCGGCGGTGATCCCGGCTCGCGCCAGTGCGGCGCTGTTGACCCAGATCGAATGGGACGAGGCGTGGTGCAGCACCGTGGGACGGGTCCCGGTCACGCCGTCGAGCCAGGCCCGCGACGGTACGGCACGGCTGTCGGCGAACTCGGCGATGGTGGTTTCACGCCAGCCACGGCCGACGATCCATTCGCCCGGCGGCGCGGCATCCAGTGCCCGCCGGACCTCGGCGAGGCTTGCCGCGGCCGCCAGGTTCACGCAGAACTCCGGTCCGGCCGAGGCATACCAGGCCAGATGCAGATGCGCGTCGTTGATTCCCGGCAGGACGGTCCGTCCCCGCAGATCGACCGACGGCGTGCCGGGGGCGGCCGCGGCGGAGACGGTGTCGTCGTCCCCGACCGCGACCACGCGGCCACCGGAGAGCAGGATCGCCGTGGCGTTCCCGAGTTCGGCGTCGAAAGTGCGCACCAGGCCACCGTGCAGAAGCAGGTCGGAGGTCATACCGCCGCCCTTTCCGCGGCGGGGACGGCCGCTTGATGCTCCGGGTGCCAGGCCACGGTGACGTCGTCGCCGGGACGGTGTTCGTGCACCGCACCCGCGGCCAGCACCGCGCAGCCACGCGCGCCGTCGGCGTACCGCAGCCAGATCCGGCTGTGGTCGCCAACGTAGACGATGTCGGTGACCTCGGCGCTGACACGTTGATGCCCGGACGGGACCGGTTCGGCACGGGTGTACAGCGTCAGCCGTTCCGGCCGCACGATCGTGACCTCGCCGGGGGTGAGGGACAAGGCGTTGGACTCGCCGACGAACTGCGCGACGAACAACGTTTCCGGCCGCTCGTAGAGGTCTTCGGGGGTACCGACCTGTTCGATCCGGCCCTCGTTGAACACCGCGATCCGATCGGACAGGGTGAGCGCCTCCTGCTGGTCGTGGGTGACGAACAGGAACGTCATGCCCAGCTCGCGGTGCATCCGGGCGATCTCGCGCTGTAACTGGTCACGCAGCTTCTTGTCGAGGGCACCCAGCGGCTCGTCCATCAGCAGCGCCCGAGGCTGGTAGACCACGGCGCGGGCCAGCGCGACCCGCTGCTGCTGACCACCGGAAAGCTGACGGGGCAGCCGGTCCCGCATCGCGGACAAGCCGACCAGTTCCAGCACTTCGGTGACGCGTCGGTCGATCTCCGCCTTCGGTCGTTTGCGTTGCGTAAGCCCGAAAGCGACGTTGCGGGCGACCGACATATGCGGGAACAGGGCGTACTGCTGGAACACCACCCCGAGGTCGCGCCGGTGTGGTTTGAGCCGGGAGATCTCCTGGCCGTCCAGGGTGATCGAACCCGCGGTGAGCGGGGTGAACCCCGCGATCATCGACAGCATCGTCGTCTTGCCCGAACCGGAGGGGCCGAGGAAGGTCATGAACTCGCCGTCGGCGATGTGCAGTGAGACGTCGTCCACGGCGGGACGGCCGACGCCGGCGTACGCCTTGGTCACGTGTGCGGTGGTGATACCGCGGTGGTCGTCAGTCATGGTGGCTCCGTCGGCGCAGGAACGTGGGCACGAACAGCAGGATCGTGGTGAACACGACGATCAGGCTCGACGCCGCGGCGATGGTGGGGTCGATCTCCAGGACGATCGACTCGTACATCTTCACCGGCAAGGTCTTGATGGCGGGCGTCTGCAGGAAGAGAGCGACGACGACCTCGTCGAAAGAGGTCGCGAAGGCGAACACGAAACCCGACAGCACGCCGGGAGCGATGATCGGCAGCACGACCTTGCGCAACGTCGTGAGCTTCGGCGCGCCGAGACTCGCCGCGGCTTTCTCCACGACCGGGTCGTACCCGGCGAGACTGGTTTGCACCGACGTCAGCACGAACGGCACGCCCAGCACGGCGTGCGCCAGCACAAAACCGAGCATCGTCCCGTTGAGCTGCCACCGCAGGAAGACCCCGTAGACGGCGACCGCGACGACGATCCCCGGCAGGATCATCGGCGCCATCAGCAGCTGCCGTACGACACCCCGGCCGCGGAACCGCGCGCGGTCGAGGCCGAACGCGGCCGCCACCCCGACGACCGTCGCGAGCACCGCCGCCAGCAGGCCGACCTGCACCGAATTGGCCAGCGCGGCGAGCCACTGCTTACTGCCGAAGAACTCGCCGTACCAGCGCCATGACCAGTCATCAGGAGGAAATTGGAACGTCGAGCCCGCGCCGAAACTCATCGGGATCACGACGAGGGTGGGTGCGACGAGTACGAATCCCACGACGGCGACCCACACACGCAGTCCCCAGCCGAGTGTCCGCTGCCGGAGCGCGGCCCTGGTGATGGACGGTTTGTCAGCCACGGTCGGCACCTCCCGTCGCTCCGGCACCCAGCGGTGCGGCCACCCGGCTGAGCACGGCCAGCACCACGAGCGTGATGACCAGCAGGATCGCTCCGAGCGCACCGGCACCGGCGAAGTCCAGCAGGTCGTTGACCTGGGTCCCGATCACCTGCGCGGCCAGCGCCTGCTGCGGCGTGCCGAGCAGTGCCGGGGTGATGTAGAAGCCCAGCGACATGATGAACACCACCGACACCCCGGCCAGGACCCCAGGCATCGACAGCGGCACGTACACCCGCAGGAAAGCGACCGGGCGGGACGCACCGAGGCTGCCGGCGGCGTGGAGCAGGCCGCGGTCGATCCCGGTCATCGAGCTGTGCAGTGGCAGCACCATGAACGGCAGCATCACCTGCACCATCGCGACGGTCACCCCGGCCACCGAACCCAGGAGCACCACCCCGTCGACGCCGATCGCGGCGAGCGCCTTCTCGATCACGCCACCCCGCTGTTCAAGGACGTACCAAGCGAAGTTGCGGGCCATCACGCTGGTCCAGAACGGCATCAAGACCAGCAGCGTCAGCACCGTGCGGGCCCGGCGCCCGACCAGGGTCATCGCGTAGGCGTACGGGTAGGCGACGATCAGCGTGGCGACGGTGATGATCAGCGCGGTCCGCAAGGTACGGAGGATCACCCGGATCTGCACCTCGTCCCCGAGGACGGCCAGGTAGTTGCCGACGCCGAAACCGGGCTCGGTGAAGCTGCGCCAGAGGATCGCGGCGAGCGGGTAGAAGAAGAACACGAGCACCACCGCCGCGGCGGGGAGCAGCAGCCAGGTCGCGGAACCGGTCCGCCGCGTTCTCAGTACGGCGGTCATCCGGTCCTCCAATCCGACCAGGCCTTGACGAGCATGGTCCGGTTCGCCGCCCACCAGCGCACGTCACAGAGCACCCGCAGGTCCTCCTTGCCGTCTCCCCAGATGTCGAGCGTCCGCCCGATCGGGGTGGCCGGGGCGGGGGCGGCGGTGTTCGCGGGCCCGACGCCCGCGCGGGCCGCGAAAGCCGCCGCCTGCGCCGGTTCCGAGGCGAACCGGATCAGCCGCTTGGCCTCGTCCGCCCGCGGTGTCCCCTTGGGTATGACGAGCACGTCCCAGGTCACCGGAACGGGAATGCCGGGTACGACTTTCCAGTTGGTGGCCCCGGCTTTCAGCAGCGAGAACGCGCGGGCGCTGACGATGAGCGCCATATCCGCCTGTCCGCCCGCCATCCGCTGCTGCTGGTCGCCGTAGGTGCTGGTGATGGTGAGTTCCGGCCGGATCCGGTCGTACATCGACAACGCGCGGGGGACGTCGAGCGGGTACAGCTTGTCCCGCGCGACACCGTCGGCCAGCAGGGCGGCCTCGATCGTGCCCACACTCGGGTCGCCCCCGTAGATGATCCGACGTCCGGGGAACGCCTGGGGATCGAAGAAGTCGGCCATCCTGGTCGGCGGGTGGTCGCCGTAGACCTTGGCGTCGTACATCAGCATCATGCCGAAGAAGGCGTCCGGCACCCCGCAGTCGGTCAGCGATCCTTTCGGGAAGCCGTCCGCCAGCGGTCCCATGTCGATGGGTTCGAGCAGGCTGCCACAGACCGCGGCGGCCGCGGAGGCGTCGGTGTCCACGACGTCCCAGGTGACCTTGCCAGCCTCGACCATCGCCTTCAGCTTGGCGTTGCTCGACGGGCCGTCGATCGTGACCGTGGTCCCGGTCTGCTTCTCGTACGGGTCGAGCCACGCCGAACGCTGCCCCGCCTGGTAGGCGCCCTGGCCGTAGGAGACGAACACGAGCGAGTTCGGGCCGCCCTCGGAAACGGCGCATCCGGTGACGAAGAGGGGAACGGTCAGCGCGGCGGACAACAGCGTCGGTATCCGGCGTCTCATGGGTCTTCTCCGCTCAGCTCGCCGCGGCCGCGACGTGGCGGCACAGCACGTCGGCCAGGGTGTCGATCTGTTCTTCGGTGATGACCAGCGGCGGGGACAGCACGATGCTGGTGCCGGAGGCGCGGACCACTACGCCGTCCGCGCGGCAGCCGGACTGCACCGACGCTGTCGGCATGCCGGTGAACTCGATGCCGAGCATCAGGCCGACACCGCGGACCTCGCGCACGTGGGGGAGTTCGGTGAGCGGGTCGAGCCGCTCGCGCAGGCGGGCGCCGAGAACGCGGGCGCGTTCGAGCAGATTCTCCCGCTCGATGATGTCGAGGTTCGCCAGCGCGACCGCGGCACCGACGGGGTGGCCGTTGTAGGTGAAACCGTGCAGGAACGTGGCTCCGTCGGCGAGTTCGAGTACCCGACGGCCGATCAGCACCGCACCCATCGGGATGTAGCCGCTGGTGATGCCCTTCGCGGTGACGATCATGTCCGGCTCGATGCCGAAATGCTTGCTGCCGAACCACTGTCCGGTCCGGCCGAAGGCGGTCACGATCTCGTCGACGATCAGCAGGATCCCGTTGCGGCGCAAGACTTCCTGTACGCGGGGCCAGTACCCGTCCGGCGGCGGCACCATCCCGCCGACGCCGAGTACCGGTTCACCGATGAACGCGGCGATGCGGTGCGCTCCGATCTCGGTGATGCGTTGTTCCAGCTCCGCGACCAGTACGTCCGTCGCGTCCGGGCCGTATTCGATGGCGTGGGGCTTTCCCAGCCATTCGATGTCCGGCAGCAGCGGGCCGAACCCGGCACGCAGGCCCTCGATACCGGTGGCGGCGAGCGAGGCGCCGCCCATGCCGTGGTAACCGCCGGTCCTGGCCAGCACCACGGTCCGCTCCGGGGAACCGGCGTGGTGGAAGGCGAGGCGGGCGAGTTTGATCGCGGTCTCGTTGCCTTCCGAACCGCCGTTGGTGAGGAACACGCGTTCCAGACCGGCGGGTGCGAGCGACAGCAGCCGTTCGGCGAGGCGGATCGAGGGAGCGTTCGAGTAGTCACCGAAGGACGAGTAGAACTCCAGACGGCGGATCTGCTCGGCGGCGACGTCGGCGAGTTCGGTGCGGCCGTGGCCGACCGGGCACTGCCACAGACCGCAGGTTCCGTCGATGTACTGGCGGCCTTCGGTGTCCCACAGCAGAGCGCCTTCACCGCGGTCGAGGATGAGTGGTTCGACCGGGGCGCCGATCGTGGTGTGCGGGTGCACGAGGGTGCGCCGGTCGAGTGCGGCGAGGTCGGTGGTGCTGGTCATGAAGGTCCTTTCACTTCTCGGGCGTCCGGCTCAGAACCGCAGCGCCACGGCCTTCGTCTCGGTGTAGGCCTCGATCCCTTCGGCGCCGCCTTCGCGTTCCTGGCCGGAGTTCTTCTGGCCGCCGAAAGGCAGTTCCGGGCGGACCGGGGCCGGGTCGTTGACCCCGATCACGCCGAAGTCCAGCCGGTCGAGTGCCCGCCAGAGGCGGCGCAGGTCGCTGCCGAACAGGTAGGCGGCCAGCCCGTAGTCCGTGGCGTTGGCCAGTGCGATCGCCTCGTCGT
Source organism: Amycolatopsis sp. NPDC051071 (assembly GCF_040682875.1). NCBI lineage: Bacteria > Bacillati > Actinomycetota > Actinomycetes > Pseudonocardiales > Pseudonocardiaceae > Amycolatopsis > Amycolatopsis sp. NPDC051071. Next base: position 30,631 of record NZ_JBFBBY010000056.1, read on the forward strand.
CGTCGGTGAACGTGGCGACGGCCAGCACCGGGCCGAACGTCTCTTCGTGGCTGATGAGCATGTCCGCGGTGACGCCGGTCAGTACCGTTGGCCGGAAGTAGTGGCCGCGCAGCGCCGGGTCACCGGACTCCCAGCGGCCACCGCCGATCAGGACCCTGGCGCCCTTGGCCACGGCGTCGGTGACCTGGTTCTCGACCTTCGCGAGCCCGGCCTCGTCGATCAACGGACCGATTGTGGTGCCTTCGGCGTCTCCGCGCCCGACGCGCAGCGCGGCTGTCTTCTTCTCGATCAGCGCGAGCAGGTCGTCCCGCACGCTCTCGTGGACGTAAAGCCGGTTCACGGCCGTGCAGCTTTGGCCCGCGTTGAAGAACTTCGCGGTGACGACGCCGGCAGCGGCCGCTTCGAGATCGGCGTCGGCGAAGACGATCGCGGGGGAGTGCCCGCCCATTTCGAGCGATGTGCGGCGAAGCGTGTCTCCGGTCTGCCGCAGCAGGCCGAGGCCGACCTCGGTCGACCCGGTGAAGCTGACCTTGCGCAGCCTGCGATCGGCCAGCAGCGCCCCCACGAGTTCCGCGGGCCTGGTCGTGGTCAGGGACTGCAGCACGCCCGAGGGGAGGCCGGTCGCCTGCAGGATGCCGAGCAGTGCCGTGGCGATGAGCGGTGTCTGCTCGGCCGGTTTGGCGATCACCGGGCAGCCCGCGGCCAGTGCGAGCCCGGCCTTGCGCAGCAGCATGCTCGCCGGGAAGTTCCACGGCGTGATCGCGAGGACCGGTCCGACGGGGGAGCGCAGCACCAGGCCCGGACCGGCCGCGGAAGCAGGGGTGACTCGGCCGTAAGCGCGCCGTCCTTCTTCCGCGGCCCACTCCAGCATCCGTGCTCCGCCTGCCAGTTCACCGGCGGCCTCCGCGAGTGGTTTGCCGTTCTCCCGGCTCAGCAACGAGGCGAGTTCACCTTGGCGTGCACGGATTTCCGCCGCCGCGGCGCGCAGGTGACCACCGCGGGTTTCGGGATCGGTGTCCGCCCAGCCGCGGGCGGCGGTGGCCGCGGCGTCGAGCGTGGCGAGAGCGTGGGTGGTGTCCGCGTCGGCCGCCTGACCGAGGACGTCGAGGCTCGCGGGATCCACGACGTCGAATGTCGTCGGGGCGGAATGCCAGCGACCGTCGATCAGCAAGGTCGCGGCAGCGGTGTCGGGCATCGGAAGGCCTTTCGCTTCATCGGGTGTGCGCCGAGTCTGACCCCCGGGTGTTGATTAAGTCAACACCTAAATTGGTTCCGTTTGTCGCAAAAGGACAGTGCAGAGTTGTTGCCCTGTAACGAAAAAGGGCAGTACCACGGTCCGGTGCCACGCGGGGTGCGTGTCACCGGGTAGTGGTACTGCCGTTTTAGTTGGCGCCCGGGTGATGGTTCGCCAGGATGGCGTGCAGGGCTTCGAGTGCCGGGCCGGGATCGACGTCCGGATCGGCCACCTGATGCAGGAACATTCCGTCGAGGGCGTAGAAAACGAGTTGCGTGAATCCGTCGTCGGCTGTCAGTTCTTTGCCGACAGCATCGAGGTAGCCGCGGTAGAGCCGCTGGACCACCGGCCGCAGCTCCGGGCGCCGCGCCGACTCGACGACCAGCTGGTACTGGAAGATCTGGATCTCCGCGCTGTCCTGATACCGCTTCCGGACTTCCGCGCCATCGGCGAACATTCCGGTGCGTGCGCCGATCAACCCGTTCTCCGCACTCTCTTCGAGTACCCAGTCCAAAGAGGACTGGAGAAGATCGTCGAGTGAGGAGAAGTGGTGCTGTACCGCACCCGTGGTGCAGCCCGCCGCTCCGGCGACCGCGCGATAGGTGAGACCGCGAAGCCCTTCCCGTGCCACGACTTCGACCGCCGCGCGCTGGAGTGCCCGCTTCATCTCGGAACCTCCTAGGCGACTGGTGACGTGTAGGAGGAGGCTACATTACAGATGTAATGTCGCGCTACTGCCGGCTGGTGAGGTGGGTAAGTGTGCTGGCTGAAGACAGGGATGTCCGCGACCGCCACATTCACCCCAGGCGCACCAGCAGTCCCAGCGCTGCGCGTGAAGGCCCCCTTCCCTCGGCTCAGCCGAGGAAACTCGACCTTCACACCTTCGCCAGTACATGAAGGCCCCCTTGCTTGCGCTAGGCGCAAGCAAGGGGGCCTTCATGTACCACGCTCAGGACCGCAGCCGCGCGACAGCCGCGTCGTACTCCTCCACGATCCGTCGCACGATGTCGGCGGCGGGCAGTACGTCGGTCACCAGTCCGGCCGATTGACCCGCTTCGACCTTGCCGTTCTTCAGGTCGCCGTCGAGTGCGGCGTCTCGCAGGGTCGAGGCCGTGAACGTGTCACGTCGTCGTTCGACGTCGGCCGCGGAGTTCTCGAGTTCGGTCATCCGGTCGGTGAAGTCGTTGGCCAGTGCGCGGATCACGCCGAGTTCCCGCCCGACGGTGCGGGTCGAGTCGATTCCGGCGGCGACCACGGCGGCCTTGTAATCCGGATGGACGGTGGCTTCGGTGCTGGCGAGGAACCGGGTGCCGAACTGCGCGGCGCCCGCGCCGAGGGCGAGCATCGCGGCGAGGCCTGCTCCGTCGGCGAGGCCTCCGGCCGCGACGATCGGCGTGCCGGGTACCGCAGTGGTGACAGCGCGGGTGAGGACCAGCGTCGTCACGAGGCCGGGCGGCGGATGCCCGCCTGCCTCGGCGCCGACGACGACGAGCCCGTCGACACCGGCGTCGACGGCCTTCTTCGCGTGCTCGGTACCGGCGACGACGTGCAGACAGGTGGTTCCGACGTCGTGGAAGCGGGAGAGGTAGCGTCGCGGGCCGCCCTGCGAGGCGATCAGCACCGGCGGGCGGCGCTTGAGCAGCAACTCCATCACTTCCTCGACGCCCGACCGGTAGAGCGGCAGGTTCACCGCCCACGGCGACTCGGTGCCGTCGGCCATTTCGTCGAGGGTGCGGGCCAGGTCCGGCAGCCGCATCGGCCCGGCGGCGACCACCCCGAGTCCGCCGGCGTTACTCACCGCGAGTGGCAGGGCCGAGCACGACGAGGCCCACGACATGCCCGCCTGCACGATCGGCAGAGCGATGTCCAGCAAGGCGGTGACCGGGGTCGGGATCCGCCTCATCGGGTCGGCCCGAGCAGAGTGCGGGCGTGCTCCGCGAGCTGGTTCTTCCGCACCTTCGAACTCGCGGTCATGCCGATGCCTTCGAAGCCCTCGACGATCCGAAGATGGTGTGGCACCTTGAAACCCGCCATGTGGGCCTTCGCCCAACGGAGGAGTTCTTCTTCGGTGACAGCATCAGCCTCGCGGAGCACGACGAAGGCGAACGGGACCTCGATCAGCCGCTCGTGCGGCACCCCGACCACGGCTGCCTGCCGGACGGCGGCATGGCGATGCAGGATGTCCTCGACGTCGGCCGGGGCGACGTTCTCACCGCCGACGCGAATGATGTCCTTGGTACGCCCGATGAAATGGAGCCTGCCGGACCGGTCGAGCAGGCCGACGTCCCCGGTGGACAGCCAGCCATCGGCGTCGATCGCGGCGGCGGTCTGCACGGGGTCGCCGAGGTAACCTCGCATGACGTTCCAGCCGCGGACGACGATCGCACCCGGTGTGTCCGGCGTGCAGTCGTGCTCCCCGTCGAGCGCGCGGATCCGGACCTCAACCCCTGGTTCGACGGCCATCGCGCCGGAAGCCCTGATCTCATCGGGCTCCCACCAACAGGACTGCGCGACGTTCGGTGACGCCTCCGAAAGGCCATATCCCGCAACGCATTCACGGGCGCCGAGCTCGTCGATCACCCGCCGGATCACCGTCGGCGACGCCGCGACCCAGGCGCCACGCAGGTGGAGTTTCCGCGTCGCGCGGTCAGGATGGTTGAGCAACATCATCGCGATGGTGTCGTTGCCCGAAAAATGCGTGCAGCGCTCCTCTTCCAGCAGGCGCAAGGCCTCTCCCGCCTCGAATTTGGCCATGGCCACCAAGGTGACCACGTGCTGCAGGCTGGCGAGCACCGACAGCGTGCTTCCGGCGACATGGAAGAAGGGGCGGGCGCTGAGGAAGCGGTCGGCGGGACGGAATCCGAGCCGGGCGCCGGAAAAGTACGCGTTGGCGCACATGTTCCGATGGGTGAGGAGGACGCCTTTCGGTCGGGCCGTCGTCCCCGACGTGTACTGCACGAGCAGCACGTCGTCCGGTTCCGCGGTGGCCGGGGCGTCGCCGTCCGCGGCGGCGAGGAACGCGTGCCAGGACGTCACGCCGTCGGGCACCTCCGTACCCAGTACGACCACGGAGGTCAGGTCGGGCAACGTGGCGCAGCGCCCGCCGGCCCCGAGACCCAGCTCGCGCAGTATCGCGATGAAGTCGACGCGTAGCACGCGGTCCGCGACGAAGAGTGTCGAAACCTTCGCCTTGGCCAGCATGTATCGCACCTCGTCGGCGGTGCACCGGGTGTTGACGGGCACTGTCACGGCGCCGAGCGAGCCGATCGCGACGAACAACGCGACCCAGTCGGGGCCGTTCCCGAGGCAGACACCGACGCGGTCGCCCCGTCCGACGCCGTGTGCCGCGAGCGCGGCCCGGATCCGCACGACGTTCCCGGCGAGTTCGCCGTAGGTGATCCGGGACTCGGCGGTGACGACGGCCTCGACGTCGGGCGCGGTCAATGCGGCGCGCTCCAGCGCTTCGTGCGCGGTGAGCGGGCAGACGGTGCGCAGGTCCATCACTCTGCCTCCTCAGGCGTCGCGGTGCGGGTAGCCGAGAAGCGGTCGATGCCGTCACGCCAGTCGCCAGTCTCCAGATTCTGCTCGATCGCGGCCATTTCAATGCGGATGCCGCGGTCGAGGTCGGTCTCGGTGCCGAGATCCACCGCGCGTTTGGTCAGCGCGATGGCTCCCGGCGGCGCCTTGGCGATGCTCTTCGCCGTCTCGTTCCCGGCCTCGGTCAGCTCTGCCGGGGGAACGACGCGGACGACGAGCCCGAGATCGCGGGCTTCCTCCGCGTCGACGGGGCGATTGGTGAACAGCAGCTCCTTGGCGCGGCGCGGCCCGATCGCCCTCGGCAGCCGCTGGGTGGCACCGATCGTGCCCCAATGCGGCTCGGGGAACCGGAACGTGGTGCCCTCGGCGGCGATGGCGAAATCGGCGGCGAGGGTGATCTCGCCGCCCGAGCCGACGACGGCCCCGTGCACCAGCGCGACCACCGGTCGGCGGCAGGCCGCGATCGCGGCGTAGGCGGCGAACGAGGCCGCGCGACGGCGGCGCACCCACGACGCGTCCTTGCCGGTGCGCTCCTTGAGGTCGGCACCCGCGCAGAAGACCGGCCCCTGCCCGGAGAGCAGGACGACACGGACCGACTCGTCGGCGTCGATCTCGTCGAACGCCGCGCGCAGCTGAAGGCACAGTGGCAGGTCCACGGCGTTGCGCGCGGCAGGGCGGGCCAGCTGCAGCCGGGCGATACCGTCGGTGACGTCGAGCAGGATCCGCTCGTCCACTCAGATCACTCCTTCGCGGCGCAGGTCCGCGATCTCGGCCGAGCCGAGGCCCGCGTCCGCGAGCACGCTCTCGGTGTCGGCGCCCAGCAACGGCGGGCTCTCCAGGTCTTGTGGCCGCGCCCCGGTGTCCCGCAGCGGAGTGCGGATCGCGGGGAACGTGCCTTCGGTGGGGTGGGAGAAGCTGCCGACGACGCCACGCGCCCGCGCGTGCGGATCGTCCAGTGCCTCGCGGACACCACGGACTTCGCCTACTGGAACGTCGGCAGCGCGCAGTTCCTCGACCAGCTCGCCGCTTCCCCGGTCGGCGATCGCCGTGCGCAGCGCGGTCATCACCCGGTCCCGGTGAGCGACCCGTCCGGCGTTGTGCCGGAGTTCGCTGTCGGACCCCAGTTCGTCGAGGCCGAGCACGCGGCACAGCGGCGCCCAATGCTGGTCGCTGCAGCTGATGTGCACCCAGCGGCCGTCCGCGGCCGCGAAGGCGGCGGACGGGACACGACCGGGGTGCTGGCTGCCGGTCCGCGCCGGATCCTCGTCGAGGGCGAACAACCGGGCGGCGTTCAGCGCGTGCAGGCTGAGCTGGACGTCCATCATCGACACGTCCAGATGGCGGCCGCGTCCGGTGGCGCTCCGGCCTGCCAGCCCGGTGAGCGCGGCTATGACCACCCAGAGACCCGAAGTCAGGTCCGCGGCGGGGATCCCGGTCTTGACCGGCGGACCGTCCGGTTCGCCGGTCATCGCCATGACCCCGGACAGGGCCTGGAAGACGGTGTCGTAACCCTTGCGGGAGCGGTCCGGGCCGGTCTGCCCGAATCCGGTGGCGGACACGTACACCAGACCGGGGTTGCCCGCGGCCAGTTCCTCATAGCCGAGGCCGAGCCGGTCCATGGTGCCGGGCAGGAAGTTCTCCACGACGACGTCGGCACGGGCGGCGAGGCGGCGGGCGACGTCGCGGCCGCGGGTGTCCTTCAGATCGAGGGTCACCGAGCGTTTGCCCCGGTTGACGGCGAAGAAGTAAGCACTTTCCCCGGCGGGGAGCCGGGGTTCGAAGCCCCGGGTCTCGTCGCCGGAGCCCGGCCGTTCGACCTTGATGACCGTCGCGCCCAGTTCGCCGAGGATCTGCGTGGCCATCGGGGCGGCCAGCACCCGGGAGAAGTCGAGCACGGTGATGCCGTCGAGTGGCGGCGTCACCGGCGGAACCCCCGCATCAGGGCGTTGACGTCCTGGCCGGCACGCATGGCGGCGTCGGTCGGCAGATCGGCGACCCGGTAGAACAGGTCTTTGGCGGCGCTCAGTGCCTGTGGCTCCACCGCCGCCCAGCCCGCGGCGATCTCCAGCGCCGCGGAGAGGACGTCCTCCGGTTCGACGACCCGGTTGACCAGGCCGTGTTCGAACGCTTCGGCCGCCGTGAGCAGCCTGCCGGTGCTGATCAGCTCGAAGGCGAGCTTGCGGCCCAGGTGCCGGACCAGGCCGGTCATCACCAGGGCCGGGACGAGCGAGTGACGCAGCTCCGGGTAGCCGAAGCGCAGGTCGGTGCCCGCGACGACCATGTCGGCGCCGATCGCGAGGCCCGCGCCGCCGCCGACCGCCGCGCCGCGGACCGCGGCGACGACCGGGGTGCCCATCCGCTGCGTCCGGGTCTGGAGCCCGGCGGTCAGCGCCGCTCGCTCCAGTACGGCACCGGGGTTTTCCGGCGTGAGGGCGGAAAACTCGGAGAGATCCGCGCCGGCACAGAAGCCGCGGCCGTTGCCGGTCAGCACCACGGCGCGGACCTCGGGGTCGCTGTCGGCGTCGTCGAGCGCGTCCCGAAGAGCCCGGGTGAGGGCGGTATCGAGTGCGTTGAGCTTGTCCGGCCGGTTGAGGGTCAGGATCCGGACCCGGTCGTGGTCATCGGTGAGCAGGCTCATCGTCGGCTTTCTCCTTGTGTGCGGGCGAAACCGGCTCGCGCGACCATGCTGTGCAGTGGGCGGCCGAGTGCTTCTTCGCAAGCGGCGGACGACTGGGCGAGCGCGTCGGGATCCAGTCCGGTCCGGACACCCATCGCGTGGAAGAGGTCGACGAGGTCCTCGGTGCAGACGTTGCCGGTCAGCCCGGCGCCGTAGCCGATCGACGCCGGGTGGCCGCCGACTCCGCCCATCGCGCTGTCGAAGTGGCGGCAGCCCGCGTCCAGCGCGGCCACCGCGTTGGCGATGCCCGCACCGCGCGAGTTGTGGAAATGCGCGATCAGCGGCAGTCCGGGGTGGGTCCGGCCGAGCCGCTCGAACAGGGTGGTCACGGTCTTCGGCGTCGCCACCCCGGTGGTGTCGCCCAGGGTGACCGCGTCGGCGCCGAGGTCGGCGAACCGGGCGACGTCCTCGGCGACCCGGCCCGGGTCGACGGCGCCTTCGAACGGGCAGCCGAACGCGACGGATACCACGCCGATCAGCCTGAAACGCTTGTCCGCCAAGCGGACCATCTCCGCGACCCGCTCCCACTGTGCGGCGCGGGTGGTGCGCAGATTCCGCTCGGTATGGCTCTCGCTGGCCGAGACCAGCAGGCTCAGCTCCTGAGCGCCGGCACCGCGATCCAGGTCGTCCAGCGCGCGTGTCACGGCGCGGGGGTTGGGGCACGTCGCCTTGAACGCCACATCCGGCCGGTGGCCGAGGGCGGCGAGCACGTCACTCGCGTCGGCGAACGCCGGGACCCGCTCCGGGTGGCTGTAGCTCGTGGCTTCGATGCGGGTGAACCCCGCGCGGGCGAAACCTTCCAGCAGGGCGACCTTCGTCGCGGTGGGGACGAACACCGGCTCGTGCTGCAGCCCGTCCCTGGCGAAGCACTCACAAATCGTGACCCCGTCGGTCATCGAGTCACCTCCTACGGTGACTCCAGAACTACTCGCCTCAAGTTGATAATGTCAACACTTAGGGTTTCGTGTCACGTTCACGCTCCTCCTGTTCGATGACGAGCGCGGCGTCGGCGAGCTTGTCCAGTGCGCGTTCGAGGATCTCCGCCTCGGTGGAGGTCAGGATGCCGAGGAAGGCGGCGTCGCGCTCGTTCGCCGCGACGATGAGGCCTCGGTACACGGTGAGGCCGTCCTCGGTCAGCGCCAAGCGGGAGGTGCGGCCCGAAGCAGCCGTGCGGTTCACCAAGCCGCGCTCGACCAGCTTCGCCACAACCCTGCTCATCTGCGCTTTGTCCAGACCGGCCCGGCGGGCCAGCCGGTTGAGGGTGAGCGTGGGGTCGGCGGCGATGAGGGCGATCGCGCGCCATTCGCCGAGGCTCACGTCGAACTCCCGGCGGTAGCGCAACGCCGCCGAACGCGACAGGGCGGCCGACGTGCGGGAGAGTCGGTAGGACAGCAGCTGGGAGATCGGGACGAGCTCGTGTCCGTCCGGACGTTCGGTCATGCCGGGCATCCTACCCATCGAGAGATAGGTGTTGACAGTATCAACACGTACGCGCATGCTCGCGTGGTCCCCGCCGCCGACAAGGGAGTCGAAGAACGTGGCCGATCCCAGTCCAGCCACCGAACAAGCCGCCGTGCCGGTCGACCGCCCGGCCACCTACCGGGCGATCGCGCTGCGGATCATGCCCTTGCTCGTGATCTGCTACATCGTCAGCTTCATCGACCGGACGAACATCGGGATCGCGCAGGAGGGCTTCAAACGCGATCTCGGTTTCGGTCCCGCGGTCTACGGCCTCGGCGTGACGGTGTTCTTCGTCGGGTTCATTCTCTTCGAGGTACCGAGCAACGCGCTGATGGCACGGATCGGAGCGCGTAAGTCGCTGGTGCGCATCATGGCCTCCTGGGGTGTCGTGACCGTGGCCACGATGTTCGTCCAGGACGAGTACACCTTCTATGTGGCGAGGTTCCTGCTCGGCGTCGCCGAAGCCGGGTTCTTCCCCGGGGCGCTGTTCTACCTGTCCCGCTGGTTCCCGTCGGCGCGCCGGACCCGGATGACCGCGATCTTCTTCATCGGGGTGCCGGTCTCCGGAATCGTGGGTTCGCTGATCTCCGGTGGCATCATGCACGCCCTCGGTGGTGTCGCCGGACTGGCGGACTGGCAATGGCTGTTCCTCGTCGAGGGGATCCCGCCGATCGCCCTCGCCCTCGCCGTGCTGTACTGGCTCGCCGACGAGCCCGAGCAGGTCCGCTGGCTCACTCCAGCGCAGAAGGCGGCGGTCCGCGCCGACCTCGACGCCGACCAGCGGCTCAAGGGAGGGGCGGGCGGCACGCGGACCCATATCGGGCTTCGCGCGGCACTGAGCGACCCCAAGGTCTGGATCCTCGGGCTGTGCGCGTGCGGTGCGTACACCCTCGCGAACGCGGTTTCCTTCTGGGCACCCAGGATCATCGCCGACGCCGGGGTGGGCGATGTGCTGAACCTAGGCCTGTTCTCCGCCCTGCCACCGCTGGCCGGGATCGTCGCCATGCTGATCGTCGGACGGCATTCCGACCGCATCCTCGAACGGCGCTGGCACGCTGCCACGGCATGGATCGTCGCGGCACTCGCGATGTTCGCGATTTCCCTTTCCCACGGCAATGTCTACGTGGTCGTGGTGCTGCTCGCCGTCCTCGCGGCGGCGCACTACTCGGGTCTGACGGTGTTCTACTCGATTCCGTCGATCTATCTTTCGGACCGCGCGGCCGCGACCGGTATCGCCGTCGTGACCTCGATGGGCTCCTTCGCGGCCGCCGCGTCGCCTTCCCTGCTCGGGTTCATCCAGTCCGCGACCGGGAGTCTCGCACTCGGGCTGCGGATCAGCAGCGGGATCGTGCTGCTCGCGGTGGTCGTCCTCCTCGTCGGCGTACGGGCGGCCGACCTCAAGGAGAAGCCCCCGACGGCTCCGTGACGCGGTCATGGCCGTGAAAGACTGGTTGCGTGGTTGACGGATCCGCAGTGCGTCGGCAACGCGCGGAGGCAGCCGTTGCCGACCGGTTCGGCTCGCTGCTCGAAGCGCTCGGCGTCGACCTCGACGCCGAACTTCTCGTGCCGGCACTGACGCACCGCTCGTACGCCTACGAGAACGGATGGCTTCCGTCGAACAGCCGGCTGGAGTACCTGGGAGAGGCCGTACTCGGCTTGGTTGTCACCGATCACGTGTACCGGATTCACCCGGAGATGCCTTTCGGAATACTCACCCGGCTCCGTGCGAGCGTGACCAGCGCGCGAGCTCTCGCCGGGGTCGCGCGCACTCTCGGTGAAGGCGGTCTCGGCGTACATCTGTTGCTGGGCAAGGGTGAGGAGCTCACCGGCGGACGTGACAACGCCGGCATCCTCGCCGACGGACTCGAAGCCCTGATCGGCGCGATCTACCTGCGGCACGGCGTCGACGTCGCGTGGCGGCTGGTGCACCGGCTGTTCGGCGACCTGCTCGACGAGGCGCTACTGCGCGGCGCGGGGCTCGCGGGCAAGCCCTGACCGCTCAGTCCTCGGAGGCCGCCAGGCCTCACGCTCGGCTGGCTCTCGGCGTCGATGTGGCAAAGCACCAGTGTGAAGACTGACTCCGGCCCAGCCGGAAGACTGGCAAGGCGACCGTGTCACCATCACGATCGGTGGCACCGTCGCCCGCCAGTCCGCCATCAGCAGATCAGTCAGACCGGGATGTCGCCTGGTGTTCCCCACTGGGTGGTGAACAGGCCGAGGCCGTACCAGTTCCCGTCCGACGGGCGCCACACCACGAAGTCGGCCCGCGGGTCGCCACCGAAATTGCCGGACAAGGGAACGTCACCGGCCGTACCCCACTGCTGGGTCGCGATTCCGAGTACGTACCAGTAACCGTTGCTCGGCCGCCAGACGGCGAAGTCGGCACGGCCGTCCGCGTTGAAGTCACCGGCCACCGGAATGTCGCCGGCAACGCCCCATTGCTGGGTGGCGATATCCCGTACGTACCAGACGCCGTCGTTGGGCCGCCAGACGGTGAAGTCGGCACGGCCGTCCGCGTTGAAATCGCCGGACACGGGAACGTCACCGGCAATGCCCCACTGCACGGTGGCGATTCCGAGTACGTACCAGTAACCGTTGCTCGGGCGCCAGACGGTGAAGTCCGAGCGGCCGTCGCCATTGAAATCGCCGGTCAGCGGGATGTCGCCGGGCGTACCCCATTGCTGGGTCACCACGGCGCCGGTGCTGCTCTGGATGATGTACCAGTAACCGTTGCTCGGCCGCCAGACGGCGAAGTCGGCCAGGTGGTCGCCGTCGTAGTCCGCGGCCACCGGTACGTCACCCGAGACACCCCATTGCTGAGTCGCCACGCTGCCGTTGCTGCTGCGGATCACGTACCAGATGCCATCACCAGGACGCCACACCGCCTTGTCGGCGAACCCGTCGCCGTCGAAATCGGCGGCGATCTTTTGTGACGCGGGCGAAGCGGTGATGCTGACATCGGCGTCGTCCGCGCTCGCGACCGATGGCACGACGAGCAGGCCTCCGACCAGACCCGCTATCGCCATCCCCGTCCGAATGGTTCTTCGCATTTTCCGGAACCCTTTCCACTCTATGGATGTACGCTTCCCAGTCCGCTCCTCTTGCCGAAGATTCGCACTGGAATGTCTACAGGCTGGCGCGGAAACGTGTCATTGTCAGCAAGGGTTCCGTACAGTGGACCAAGTGAGGGGGATTTCGATGGAGACCGGAAAAAGACCCAGAAGCGTCCTCGACGGCGCCTTCACCCTATTGGATGCCTTGATACGACATAAAGGTGAAGCCGGATTGACTCAGCTGGCGAATTCCTGCTCGATGCCGAAATCGACCGCACACCGATTGCTCGAACAATTGACCGCACTGGAGGTTGTCCAGCGCAGTGAAAACCGCTACCGCGTCGGCGCGCAGGCATTCCGGCTCGGCCAATCGTGGCAGCCCTATCCGCGATTGCTGGAGCTCGCCCGCGGTCAGCTGCGGTGGTTGTCCGCGGCGACGCGAGCCAGCTCGGTGTTCTCCGTGCCGTGTGACGGCGACATCCTGATCGCCGCCAGCCGCACCCTGCCGGAGCACGACCTCCTCCTGCGCCCAGGGACGACCGTGCCGCAGCTCGCCGGCCACTTTTCGCCTGACTGGCAAGCAAAACACGGTCTCGTCGTCACCGAAGCACCCGTCAGACTGCCGACCGGCGAGAGGCTGGGTTCGATCGCGGCCGCGATCGCCGTGCGGCAGTCGCCGGGGGCGGTGTCCGACGCCGTCGCCCGCACTGCCCGCGTCCTCAGCGCGGCACTGGTGCACTGACCCGAGTCGCGCGCTGACTCCCACACTCTGACACTCATTTCGATTGCCGCGATGAAACAGGAGAATGGCTGGCCGAAAGGTTCCCTTGCCATCGGATTCCCTGACTGAGCCGGTGTCGCCGTCCTGCTTGTACTCGTAGGCTTTCCAGGCACACCAGATCACCGTCGCGAAGGTTCCGTTTCCCGAGTCGCACGCGCCACGAGTACCTCGGTCGCAGCATGATCGCCGCCGACTGGCCGAAGGAAGGAATTGAGGATGGGTAGGACGCCACCGCGGCTTTACATGTCCATGTCGGTCGACGGGTGCATCACCGGGCCGGATGACCTGCCGGGCCAGGAACTCGGCCGCGACGCCGACCGGACACGAGCACGATGACTTAGCCGTTCCCTCATCCGGCGCCACGGTCATCGCGCACGCGGTCAACGTCGGTCAGCCGGGAACCCGTGCCGGGCGGCGATCGCTACCGCGCAGGCCAGCGCGGCCAGCGCCACCGCGATCCAGGGCAGCGGAGTCGCGGTTCCCGCCCGGTCGAGCACTGACCCACCCAGGAGCGCCCCGCCCGCGATCGCGAGGTTCCAGACCGTGATCGCCAGCGACTGCGCGACGTCCGCCGTGCGCCCGGCGACCTTGGCCGCCGCGGCGGGAAACAGGGTGGGGGCTCCGCCGAAAGCCAGACCCCACAGGGCAACCGCGCCGTACAGCACCACGGGCCGGTCCGCGGCGGAGCCGATCAGCGCACCCGCGATGGCGAACACCGCCGTCGAGGCGAACACCAGCGGCCGCGACCACTTGTCGATTACCGCGCCCACCACCCAGATCCCGAGTACGGAGGTGACGCCGAAGACCAGCAGCACGGTACCGAGAAGCCGCGTTTCACCTGTCGCGGCGAGGACCGGTGCGAGATAGGTGTACAGGATGTTGTGTCCGAGCACGAAGACGAACGTGGTCGCCAGAACGGCGGGAAAACCCTTGATCGAAAGTACTTTCCACGGTGCCGTGCGCTGCCCCGCCTGCTCTCCCGGCAGGGCCGGGGCCTGCCATCGGACCCAGCCGGCCAGCAGGACCGTGATCGCGACCAGCATGAGGAACGCGTAGCGCCAGCCGACCAGTTCGCCCAGTATCGTCCCGGCCGGAACTCCGGCCGCGAACCCGATCGGGGTACCGACCATCGCGATCGCCAGCGCCCTCCCGGCATGGGCCGCCGGGACCAACCGCATGGCGTAGCCGGGCATCATCGCCCACAGCACCCCGGACACCGCGCCCGCGAGAATCCGGGCAATCAGTGTCAAGGCGTACACCGACGAGAACGCTGTGATCGCGTTGACCACGGCGAAGCCGAGAATCAGCCACAGCAACAACGCGCGACGCGGCAGGCGACGGCTCAGCGTGGTCAAGGGCACCGCCGTCACCGCCGTGCTGATGGCGTATACCGTGACGAGTTGTCCTGCCTGTGCCTCGGAAACGCGCAGGTCTGCGCTGATGCCGAGCAGTACTCCGGCGGGCAGCGTCTCGGTCACACAACCGACGAAGACCACTGTCGCGAAAGCCAGCAGCGCGCCAAGCGGCAGCTTCGGGCGAACCACGCCCGTGTCACGGGGAGGGATGGCATCCACAGTCATGCGGCTATCGTGGGCGTCTCACACTGGTGTCAGGGTCAAGGTGACGAGCGGTGAGGTGGGGCACATGCGCATCGGGGAACTGTCGAGGCGGACCGGGGTTTCCGTCCGCCTGCTGCGGTACTACGAAGAAAAAGGGTTGCTCCGGTCCACGAGGGGCGACAACGGTTACCGCGAATACACCGAAGCCTCCCTTGACCGGGTCCACAAGATCCGAGGCCTGCTCGAGCACGGCATCCCCACCCGGATCATTCGCACCATCCTGCCGTGCTTGAACAGCCCCGGCGCGATCCACATGCGCGTTGTCGCACCCGAGACGCTGGCCAAACTCGAGCACGAACGGGAGCAGCTCCAGCGGCGCATCGATGCGCTCGCCAAAGACCGGGAAGCGATCGACGTCTACCTGGAGCAGGCCCGGCCACGTCTGCGCGGTGCGTATTGAGGGGTAAGTCATAGGTGGCGTGGCGAATTTGGCGGCGGCAGCGGACTCGCCAGTGTCCCGGCGCTCCTGGACTGTCCACAAAGGATACTTTTCGGGATGCTAGGGTCCGGTTTGGGCAGGGGGTCGTGAGTAATTTGGGTCGTTAGAGCCAAGAGTGTCTTGGGTACCTACTGGATTTAGCTGCGGGGCTGATCGTGGGTCAGGTCCGTGAAGGTCTCCTTTCCTATCCTGAAGCACGTGAAGGCCCCTTCACTACCTTCAGGTCGCCGCTGTGGTCGCAGGTGCATCAGCAGGCACAGTGGTCGCGCGTGAAGGACTCCTTCCCTCGGCTGAGCCGAGGAAACTCGACCTTCACACCTTCCCC
>NZ_JBFBBY010000057.1:0-45648 GCF_040682875.1 Amycolatopsis sp. NPDC051071
GTTCCCCCTATCGATGAGCGGCGTGGTGGGGGGGGGGGGGGCGGGGGGGGCGGTCCCGGGACACGGCGCCTCGCGGGGTCAGGTGGGGGCCCAGGGGGTCAGGCCGGCTGTCCGTCGGTCAGGTGGGTGCGGAAGAAGCGGGTCACGTTCGCGACGGCGTTGTCGATCTGCTTCGGCGAGTCGTAGTAGTCGTAGTGGTTTCCATCGGACCACACGAGCTCCTTGGCGCCCTGGACGGCCTCGTGGAGCTTCTTGGCGTTTTCGGGCAGGGCGCTGTTGTCGGAGTGCACGACGATCGTCGGGGTGGTGACGGACGATGCCTGGCCCAGCGCGTCGAAGGTGAGCCAGTTCGTCCACGACGAGACGTCCAGCTCGTTTTTGTACTGCGGGACGTTGCCCCGCGACTCGTTGGTGTAGTAGTCGAAGGCACTTTCGTGCGGGATGTAGTTGGCCGCGTTCTTGTCGGTCTCGCTGTAGACCGTGATGAGGGTTGCTTCGCCGGTCTCCTCGTACTTCTTCCTGGCCGCGGCCGCCTGCTCGCGACGCGTGGCCATGCCGTCCTCGCCGTAGGTGGCGACGAACACGTCCTCATTGACGACGAATCCGGCGATCGTCGCCAGGCCCTTGACCCGCAGGTCCTGCGCGGCGAGGTAGACCGCGTTGCTGGCTGAGGTGCAGACGCCGACCACGCCGACGGCCTCCACGTAGGGAAGCTCGGTCAGGTAGGTGACGGCCGCCTTCAGGTCGCTGAGCTTCTCGGCGGGCGACTCGTACTGACGCGGCTGACCCTCGCTCTCGCCGTAGTGGGCGTAGTCGAAGCTCAGGGCCACGAAGCCCTGCCCGGCGAACTTCTCGGCGTAGGTCCCGGCCATCTGCTCCTTGACCGAGGTGAACGAGCCCTGCACGATCACAGCCGGGTGACGGTCACTCTCATCGAAGCGGTCGGGGGTGAACAGGTCGCCCACCAGGGTCACACCATCACGGTCAAAGCTGATCTTGCGCTGCACTCTGTACTCCTTGGTCGGTTGCTTCGAGATTGCCTCCGGTGGGATGTGTCCGCAATGGGAAGGATTTTTCCTAGGCATCCCCCGTGCCGCATGCTCCCCGAAGCTGACCAATCCTGTCGGCAAACGATGGGTCTCGACCGACCAGCAGTCGACTGCCCGGCAGAACCTCGTCCTGGACGAGGCAGGGCATCGAGGACCCGGTGGCCTTCGAGGAGGACCTGGGCACCTGCGCCTGAAGGCGAAGGCCCGAGGGTGACCTGGGCTGGTCACAACTGGCCACGCGGTGTCAGCAGGCTGCGGACGAGACCGCCAGACGCCAGCGCAGCCCGAAGCCGGATGATCTCCTCGTGCTGAGCAGTCAGCCGTGACACGGCCTGGACCTGGAAGCTGATGAGGTCGGCGTTCTGCTGTTCCTGGGCGGCGACGCGCTTCTTTAGCGAGGCGATCTGGTCCTTCAGTCGTTCGATCTGCCGCTCGCGAGGGTCG
Source organism: Amycolatopsis sp. NPDC051071 (assembly GCF_040682875.1). NCBI lineage: Bacteria > Bacillati > Actinomycetota > Actinomycetes > Pseudonocardiales > Pseudonocardiaceae > Amycolatopsis > Amycolatopsis sp. NPDC051071. The sequence continues at coordinate 1,494 of NZ_JBFBBY010000057.1, forward strand.
GCGATCACGCCGGTGTCGCGCAGTTTGTCCCGACGCCGCTCGAACTCCTCCTTGAGATGCAGGTGCGTGCTGTAGAGCGCAGCGCGGGTGATGCCACTGGCGGCCAGGGTCTTGACGTCGCACTTGCCGCCAGGCGGGAGTTCGCCGCGCAACAGGCGGTCCATCGCCGCGCGGATAGTGGCTTCCTTCTGCGTGCGCGTCTGCTGGTCGAGTCGTCCCATAACTCCAGACCCCGTCCGTCGACGCCGTGCCGCTGTTGGCGTCGATCTCGGCCAAGACGCGTTGCGCACGAGCCAGGTCGGATCCCAACCTGGCCTTCTCGGCCTTCTAGCCGCGACTGAGATTGCCGAGGAACACCGTGGTGCTCTCGACGGCCTGAGCCCACACCGGCCGGTGACACAGATGGTGGGTCGCTTGCGGGCAGCGAGCGGAGTCACACCACCCGATCAAGGTCTACCGAACCCGGGGCGGTTCACTGCTGCTGGCGCTGCTGGGTGCGGAGTTCGACGCCGAACTCACCCGGGGGCAGCGCGTCGAGGCAGGGCAGTCTTACGAGCGGGAGCTTTCCCGCCATCGCAGGATACCCGCGCATGTTGCGACGGCGGCATTGCACAGGCGTCCCAGGGTTAGCTGCCACCCAGGAGGGGTAGCCGTGTGGGCAAGGACGTGTCCCCGTACGAGTGGAAGATAGGACGGTAATGGCCAGCGACCCCGGTGGGCGGTTGTCGCAGGACCGCTCGGCCGCGCAGTTGATCAGCGATGCATCCGAGCAGTTGTCTCGTCTGGTGCGGGACGAGATGCGGTTGGCTGTGGCGGAGGTACAGCAGAAGGGCAAACGTGTCGGTGTCGGCGCGGGTTTGTTCGGTGTGGCCGGGGTCTTGGCGCTGGTGGGGAAGAAACAGGTTCAGCGAGGGATTCCGCCGGTGCCGGAAGAGGCCGTGAGCAGTGTCAAAACCGATATCGCGACCGTGAAGGAAGGGTTTTAGCGATGAGTACTTCGCCCCGTAAGCCGGACGGCAAGGCCGCCTCGACGCCGGCGACACCGTCAGCGGGTACGACCGCCGCTTCCGCGGGTTCCGTGCCGAGCCCGCAACCGCGTGCGGCGACAGGCACAGAGTCGAAAAGCAAGTCGAACGCGAAACCCCGGACGGAGCCGGACGAGATCCGGCGTGACATTGAAGAGACCCGGGGAGACCTTGCGGACACTGTGGACGAGTTGGCGCGCAAGGCGGATGTACCCGGTCAAGTCAAGGACAAGGTGCACGACGCCACCGAGACCGTGCAGGCCAAAGCCGGGGAGGTCAAACTCCAGGCACAAGCCAAGGCTCAGGAAGCGTTGGACAAGCTTCCGCCGCCCGCGCGGGAGCGGGTCGAACAGCTGGGGACAACAGCGCGGCAACGGCCGCTGGTGACGGCGGCGCTCGCGCTGGTGATGGGCGTGCTGCTGGGGCGGCTGTCGCGCCGTCAGCGGGCCTCAGGCTCGCAGGGGGCATGACCGGTGAAACTGCTGTACAAGCCGCTGGGTTTGCTGATCAGCGTCCTGGGCGGTCTCGCCGCAGGCGCGGTCTTCTCCCAGGTGTGGAAGCTGCTCACCGGCGAGGACGACGCCCCCGAGGCGACCGATCAAGACCGCGGCTGGAGGGAAATCCTGACCGCCGCCGCAGTGCAGGGAGCGGTCTTCGGACTGGTGAAAGCCGCCCTCGACCGGGGCGGGGCGGCGGGGTTCCGCAAAATCACCGGTACCTGGCCCGGTGACCGCTCCGGGAAGTCCGACGACTAGCACCGCCACCAAGATTCCGGATTCGTTGAAACCACTGGGAAGGGAGTAAACATAGCGGCCAAGGTCGAGGTGTACACCGATCCGGCCGGGAAATTCCGGTCCCAGCTCAAAGCCGCCAACGGTGAGGTCGTCGCTGTGGGAAGCGAAGCCTACGAGGCCAAATCCGGTGCGCTCAAAGGCATCGACTCCGTTAAACGCAATGCCGCCGAAGCCGGCATCGATGACCTCACTCAGGGCTGAGGAGCGGTATCCGGCGTGTCAGCAGGGCCGTGGCCACGCCCAGCGCCGCTCCTGCGGCGACGTCGGTGGGCCAGTGCACTCGGGTACGGACCCGGCCATAGGCCACTACTACCGCCAGTGGCGCCACCGCCGCTCCCAGCACCGCGTGTTCCAGCCATAACGCGGTGGTGAACGCGGCAGCGGCGGTGGCGTGCGCGGACGGGAACGAGGACGAATCAGGGTGTTCGGGCAACGCCTGGCGAGCAGGCAGGTGCTCGGCACGCGGCCGGCGCCGGTGCCCGAGCAGCCCGCCGAGCACATGTCCCGCCGCGGATGCCGCCGCCACCGCGGTCATCCCGCGCATCGCGGCGCGCCGGGCCGTGCCCGCTCGGGTGGCCAGGCCCGCGGCGATCACTGCCCACAGTGCGCTGCCCCGGGCCGCTGTGGACAACCACACCACCGCCCGGCGCGGAGCCCACGGGGACAGCGACGCCTCCACTGCCGTGCACTCCACCTGGTTGACCTGCTCTATCCTCATTCACATACCCTCTTCGTCCGTTGTCGATACGCAGACGATTCGTCTTATCAGCCCCGATGACGATAATCCAGTCCGAAGGGTTCGCCGAGATCCCAAAGCAGAAAAGTGCTGTTTGCGAGCAACAGCACCCTGCTGTTTCGCGGCATCAACCAAGTCCGTGAAGGAACAGCCACGACTGGTCTCGCGGACAGGTTCGCCTGCCTTGGCCGCGAGACGCGTGCGCCGGGTCATGGTGCACCCCCGAGGCCGGCGCGATAGGACCAATCGGTGAGATCCCGACGCAACGCGGGCAGGCGGACCGCGATCGCGGGCACTCGGGAACGAAGATCAGGAAAGATGTCTCTCGGTCCCTCGCTGTCCATGTCCCATTCCTCCGCGTCCACACCTTCACTCGACGCCGGCCAGCGGCTCTATCAGCCACATCGCGAACCCGTTGCGTGAGTGATTGCGACTCACTCAAGAGAAGGTCGACCAGTACCGCGAGGCAATCGGCGGTGTGCACATTTATTACTGAAACCACTCGGGTGCCAGGACGCGGCCCCCCCTACGGTCGGAGCTCCTTCAGGCGCGGCAGGCTAGCACAATCAAGAAATAGCTCGACAATCCCCTGCGCCGCGAGTGGTGCCGTGGGCATCGACTGTGAGTGGCTCGAACATCAGTGCGTGTGCGGGTGGGCGCTGCTGCCGGAATCCATTCGGCCTCCTCACGACGAGGTGTCACAGGCGCCAAATGTGGGTACATCCCTAGCCCGACCGGATGTCATGTTCTTGCGGTGGTGACGACGGAGGAGACACGTCGAAGTGTTTCGCGTCTCCGCTCCGCTGACCTTGCGGTTCAATTCCTCCCATACGGAAGACAGGTACGCACGATGATCGACCCGGCCATGGCCGACCACTTGTTCCGCTGCGAGGTTGTCGACACTTACGGAGAGACCGTCGGTGCCATCGGATCGGTGTGGTTGGCCGATGGTACTGGCCAGCCTCTGTGGGCGTCGGTGCAAATGGGTATGTTGGGGCTGAACGAATCCGCACTGCCGCTGCACACCGCCGAGTTGCATGACGTGCAAATCCATGTCCCCTTTCCCAAGCAACAGATTGCTCAGGCGCCTGGGGTCGATACGACGCAACCCGCGATGACCGACGCCGAGCAGGCCGCCTTGACTCAGCACTACGGTCTAGCGGTTACCGCAGACTACCGGGACACCGGCAGGGGGAAGGGACAGGACGAGGGACACGACTGGCCCATGTCTAGTGGCCAGCTGCCGGATCGGCAGGCACAGCTCGACGGGAGTGTCGATCTGCGGCGTGGCCACGCACTGGGGTCGGCGTACGGCCGCCCCATGGACGACCCTGTGGTGACACGTTCGGAGGAACACTTCGTCGTCGATACCGAATCGGTGCCCACTGGCCGGATGCGGTTGGTCAAGTACGTGGTCACTGAGCGGCAACAGGTCACCGTTGAGTTCACGCACGAGGAAGTGAGGTTGGAGCGTGAACCCATTGCCGGCTCAGACATGACATCCGGAGGGTGGCGAGGCGATGACGCAGATATCGAGCGGGAGATGATCCTTTACGCGGAACGTCCTTTCGTGCAAACGGAAACCGTTGCGGTGGAGCGTGTCCGGCTGCCCCAAAACACGGTCGTCGACGAGTAGGCGTCCACCAGCCTCCTCGCCGTCCTCGATCTCCCCTGCCTGTACTCAGGGGTTGAAAGGAAAGGTCTTCGCGCCGAGACGATGAGGTTTCGTTCGCCGTTCCATGGGTGTGGTGTGTGTTGTCGCGGCCTCGCGCGGCGCGATGACGAGTTGCCCGTCGGCGTCCAGGCTTACCTCGTGTGCCCATGTTTCGATCCGATGGGGAATGTCCCGGCCGAAGACGGACGCCAGATCGGGCAGCGCCTCCCGGTAGCCGAGATCGGCGAACAGCCGACGTACCCGGTCGGCGTCACCGGGTGCTCCGGGCAGGTCCGCGATACCGCTGTCCCGGTAGGTGCCGACGCCGATCGCGATGAAGAACCGACGGCTCATGCCGTATCACCGCTCCGGAGACCCTGTGCGACGACGCGGCCGGTCGAGGGTGCCGTCAGGTAGCGCGGTAAGTCGTGCATTCGTACACCGTTGGTGATCGTTTTGTCCCGCACGTGGGGAAAACGATCTGCCAAGCGGCTCGGCCGCGCGACGATGTCGCCTTGATCGGCGATGTTCGTCCAGCGGCGCACGTTGCCCGGCCAGACACCCATCTCACCGACTGGAGCCGGGATGAGGCGGTCGAAGACCACTGAGCGCAGCAGTTCCGGTCCGGCGAACTCTAGCCCGATTCCGTGTACGACAACCACCCGTGCCACCAGTCGCCTCCGTGGGCTTCATTGTGACCAGAAGCGCGAATACTACTGCTAGGGGCGCCCGACCACGGTCGTATCCGGGAGCATGCCGCCTGGCAGGTGGCGAAGATGACGGTGCGAAGAGCGCTGATCGGATCGATCAACGCTCTTCGCGTGTCAAGGCATCAGTACGAGCGTCATCGCGTTTGGGCGTTGGGCTCGAGGAAACTCCACCCGGGGCCGCAAGCCACGGTGGCCCTGCCGGGATCGCCCTGCCTCTCCCAGCCGCTGTAGAAGTTGGAATAGTCCCAGCTGCCGGTAGGAGTCTGATACTTGCAGCGGGCCACTGCCCGGTACTGCGTGCCCGAAGCGGACGTGTAACAGTAGGCCGACGCCCCGTTTCCGCTCTGCGCGGCAGAGCAGTAAGCGGGAGCCGCGGACGCCGGCGACGCCACGGCAATGGACAATCCGGCACTCGTCAGTGTCGCGGCGAGCAGGATCTTCGCGGTCCGAGATTTCATCAAACCCCCATATCAAGTTGTGTCCCAGTGCCCCGAACAGGCGTGCCCGGGCCTTCGAAGGGATTGTGACATGTTGAACTCACCTGTCACAACCCCTACCCGTGAGCCGTCTGGCGACGTCCGTTATTCCTCGGTGTCCGGCGCGTTCTCCCGTCCTTCTTTCGTGTAGAGCAGAAGAAACGCCAGGATGCCCGCGATCCCGGAGACGATGCAGACGTTGTCGGCGACATCGGTGCCGAACGCCGTCACGAGCGGGCCCGAGCCGACGATGATGCCGATCGTCTGCCCGGTGACGACCGCGAGGCCGCCGACGAGGAAGGCGAACAGGCAGACGCGAGTCGCGGCCAGCAGAATCCGATACATGGGGATCACGCTCCGGTTCAGTGGGGTAGCCACAGCACACCGACGGCCATCAGCACGCCGAACACCAAGGTGGGCAACAGGTAGTAGAGGACGACCGGGACGAAGATCCGCACCGGGTTGATCTCGGCGATGCCCGCCGCGACGTACAGCGGGGCCGCGCCGGGCGGTGAGCATCCCTCCGACGACGCCCACACGAGGATGGCGGCGAAGGCGACGTGCGGGGGGATACCGGCGGCGGTCAGCGCGGCGAACGCGACCGGGCCGACGGCGGCGACCGTGGACGTGGTGTTGAGCGGCCCCGCGACGATCACGATGACGACGCCGACCACGATGGCCGCCACGAGTGGGGAGACTCCGGTGAGTCCCTCCAGGTAGGGCTTGAGCTGATCGTCGAGCCCGAGTGTCTTCAGCACGTTGGACGCGGCGAAGGCGGAGATCATCGTGACCCCGACCAGGCCGAGCTTCGGCCCCACCGCCCCGAACAGGCCCCACCACTGCGCCCGGCCCTTCGGCAGCGCCTTCCGCTCGACGAGCAGGCCGACCAGCAGCATGACGATCGGCAGCCAGATGAGCAGCGGGATCGCGTCGGGCGCGTCGATGCCGATGCGGGCCGAGACGAAGTCGGCGGTCGGCGGGGCGGTGAGCAGGATCGGGACGGCGATCGAGCCGAGGACGACCAGTGACGGCCAGCCGACCTTGAACGAGGACCGCAGCGGGTGGATGTCCTGCGGTTCCATCGCCTGGACACCGCGCCGCTTCACGATGACGTACGCCACGAGCAGCCGCATCCCGACCATCCACGCGCCGGTGACGAAGATCGTCGCGACGATGTCGCCCGCGCTGAGCACCGGCACCACGGTCGGCGCGGCCAGCAGGATGAAGAACGCGCCACTGAAGGGGAAGGTGGCGCCGACACCGGCGTTCCCGGACAGCACGAGCGCCGCGGTCTCACCGCTCGCCTTGGACCGCTTCATCCAGGGGATGGTGATGGAGCCGACGGTGGCCACGATCGCGGCGCCGTTGTGGGCGACCGCGCCGAACAGTCCGGACGCGACGGTCGCCGCGTAGGCCGATCCACCCCGCCGCCTGCCGAGGAACGAGCTGAGGATGTTGACCATCCGCTGCACCAGCCCGGTCCTGGTCAGCAGTTCGCTGACGAAGACGAACGCCAGCGCGGCGAAGGTGATTTCGGATTTCAGCCCGTCGACGAGGCTTTCCCAGGCGACGGCGAAGAAATCCGTGCCCGCGAAGGCGGCGGTGACGAGAAAGCCGACCACCATCGCTTCGCCGATGTTGCGTTTGAAGACCGCGTTCCACACGACGATGGCGCCGATGAACGCGATGAGAGCCAGGATCGCGTTCATCTGAGTGTCCTTTGTGGCAGGTGGTGGGGTAAGGATCGCATGGGGAGTGCCTCCGGTGACGTCATTGGCAGAGAGGGAGATCCGGTGGGGGAGGGATCAGCCGGTGATGAGGCCGGCGTCGCGGTAGGCGGCCTTCGCCTCCGGGCCGGAGAGGAAACGCAGCAGGTCCGCGGCTTCGGGTGGCGCCGAGCAGCCGAGTGCGGCCGAGAGTTCGCTGTAGTGCTGGGCCCCGTCGGGGAGCGGGCCGATGATCCGGGCCTGTGGGACGAACTTCAGTTCGCTGACCTGCTGGACGGCGAGGTCGGCACGGCCGTCGGTGATGGCGAGTGCCGTGAAGCCCTTCTCGACGATGGTGGCTCGCGCGTTCACCTCGTCGGCGATGCCCAGGTCCTGGATCAGCCGGGCGAAGTAGATGCCGCTCGCCCCGCTGCGCGAGTAGGCGACCGAGCGCGCCGAGGTCAGAGCGGTGCGCAGGGCGTCAACGGTGCCGATGTCGGGACTGTCCAGTTCCGGCGCGGTCGCGATGCCGATGCCGCTCTTCGCCAGCACGACACGGGAGTCGGGGGTGACCGCGCCGGCGGCGGCCAGTTCGGTGAAGGCGTCGCTCACGGCGATCACGACGTCGGGTTTGGCGCCCTCGCCGATCTTCTTGACCAGGATCGTCGTGGGATCGAACGTGACGTCGAGTTCGGCCTGGGTGAACGCGGGCAGCAGGACTTCGTCGAGTGCCTTCTTCACCGAGAGAGCGCTGAAGAGGCTGAGCCGGGTGGTCATGGGTTTTCCCTTCGAACGGGTGGGGTATGGAGGGCGTCGCGCTGCCGATCGGTCAGCGGACGAGGGGAGAGACCCTTCAACAGCAGGAAGATCTCCGCGGTGTGCTCGAGTTCTTCGAGTGCGTCCATAGCGGCGTCGAGGCTCGTCCCGGCGACCACCGGGCCGTGGTTGGCGAGCAGCAGCGCCGGATGGTCGAAGGCGGCGCGAGCGATCGGCTCGGCGACGCCGGGGTCGCCCGGTGGGTGGTAGGGGAGCAGGGGGAGGCGGCCGACCCGCATCGCGAAATACGCGGTCAGCGGCGGGATGGCATCGTCCGGATCGAGGCCGTCCAGGCACGAGACGGCCGCGGAGTACGTCGAGTGGGTGTGCACGACGGCGTTCGCGGATGGCCGTTGCCGCAACACGATCGCGTGAAAGAACGCCTCTTTGGACGGCGGGGGCCCGGCGAGGTGCTGTCCGTCGGCGTCCACGACCGACAGGTCTCCCGGCCGTAGGGTGCCGAGGCAGGCCCCGGTGGGCGTGACGAGGATCTGCTCGCCGTAGCGCACTGAGATATTGCCCGTGCGGCCGTGGGTGAGCCCTCGGTCGTAGAGGGAACGGGCCGCGGCGATGACGCGTTCGCGGGGGAGCCGGTCGCCGCTCATGAGCCGGACGCCGTCGCGAGGAGGCCCGGGTCGCCGAAGTTGCCCGACTTGAGCAACAACGCGGGATGACGTTCGTCGACGGGGTGGATCCAGGGCACCCCGGGTGCCGCTTCGGCCCCGATGACACCGCCGCGGACGCCGAGTGCGGTGACGATCGCCCCGGAGGTCTCGCCGCCCGCCGCGACGAGTCGGCGCACCCCGCGTTCGGCGAGGCCGGCGGCGATGAGCCCGGTCGCCCTCTCCAAAATTTCAGCCGACCTCGCGACGCCCAATACCTCTTGAGTGCGTTTGAGCTCCGCCGGACTCAGTGACGAATAGATCAACGGCGAGTCGCCGCCGGTCAGGGAGTCGTACCAGGTCAGCGCGCCCGTCGCGAGATCGTCGGGATCCGGTGTCTTGACCGGGTCCAGGCGGTGGGCAGGACGGCCGAGCCGCCTCATGACGGCGACCTGCTCCAGCGTTCGCGCCGAACAACTGCCGGACAGCACCGCGGCGGGACCGGTCGGTGTCCGTGCGGCGGCGGGCGAGGGGGCGGTGGACGCCCGGGCGACAGCGAGCCCGGCAGCCAGTCCCGCCGCGCCGGCGACGAGGGGCGAGTCCACCGCGATCCGCCCCAGCAGCCGCAGATCCTCTTCCGTCAAAGCATCGGCGAGGACGTAGCCGCCGGTCGCCATCGCTTCGCGTACGGCGGCTTCGCCTCGGCGGACGACGTCGTGCTTGATCAGGGCTACCGGCGTGTCGGTCTGGGCTCGCAGCAGGCGGGGCAGATGCGAATCCGTCATCGGCGTCGCGGGATGGTCGCGCATCGGCGACTCGGCCAGCAGGGTGTCGCCGACGAACAGGTAGCCCTGGTACTGCGTGCGCCCGTGCTCCGGCGAACTCGGCGTCGTCACCACCGTTCCGGGCGGCAGGGCCTGTGACAGCGCGTCGAGAACCGGGCCGATATTGCCCCGCGGTGTCGAGTCGAAAGTGGAGCAGTACTTGAAGTAGATCTGCTCCGCGTCCCGGTTTCGCAGCCACCGCAACGCTTTCATCGACAACGAGACCGCGTCGGCGACCGGGATGGAGCGGCTCTTGAGCGCGATCACCACGGCGTCGTGCGCGGGTGGTTCCTCGGTCTCGGGCGGTACGCCGAAGAACAGCAGAGTCCGCAGGCCGCCCCGGCGGAAGGCGACCGCGACGTCGGTCGCGCCGGTGAAGTCGTCGGCGATCGCGCCGAGCACACCCGTCATCCGCCGATCACCGCCTTCAGCCTCTTCGCGGCGCTGCGGGGTCCGGACACGACCGGCAGGCCGAGCGCGGAAGACAGTTCCTCGGCCCGTGGAGCCAGCGAGTACTGGGCCAGCAGGACAAGGTCCCAGGCGCCGGTCTCCGCCTGAGGGGTCTCGACGAGCTTGTCCGGCGCGAGCACCCCGCCGACCTCGACGGTGATCCCCTTGTCGCGGGCCGCCTGTGCGAAGCGCGCCGTCGAGTCGGCCAGCGCCGAGGCCAGCGAGGCGACCACGAGGATCCTGGTGTGACCGCTGGACAACGCGTCGTCGAACGCGGCTTCGTCCGGGGCCAGGAGCGGGACCGGCGCGTCGACCTGTTTGGTGACCTCGCCGTAGAGCGAGCAGGTGAGCAGGACGCCGTCGGCGCCACCGGTGACGGCGTAGTCGATGAGATGGCGCATGCGGTCGTCCAGCGCGGGGGTCCGGCCGTCCGGCCCGACGTCGGCCAGCAGCCGGTCGTCAAGGATGTTCCACGGCTGGGCCCGCGGGAAGCCCGTCGCCAACGCGTTCACGGCAGGCGGGATCGCGGCGGGGGTGGCGCTGATCAGCGCGATGCGCGGGTTCATCGGACCTGCTCCTTGATCCAGTTCAGACCCGCTTCGGTGGTGGTGGCGGGCTGGTACTCGCAGCCGATCCAGCCTTCGTAACCCTCGGATTTCAGGGTGCTGAAGACGTCGGGCCAGCGGACGACGCCGGTACCGGGTTCGGCCCGGCCGGGCGAGTCGGCGATCTGCACGTGCGCGGTCCGGGGGAGGAACTCCCGGAGCGCCGTCAGGACGTCCTTCTCGTCGATGGACGCGTGATAGACGTCGAAAAGCAGGCGCACGTGGTCCTCACCGATGGCGTCGACAACGGCGGCCGCGTGCGACTGGTCGTCCAGGAGGAAGCCGGGTGCGTCCTGCTTGTTCTGTGCTTCCAGCAAAAGCCGGATCCCGGTTCCGCGTGCGAGGTCCGCGGCCCACGCGATGTTCGCGACGTACTGCGCGAAGGCGCGGTCGCGGGAGACGTCCGCGGGCCGGATCCCGGCGGGCAGGTGCAGGAAGGCGCTGCCCAAGGCCACGGCGTACTCCAGGCCGAGTTCGACGCCCTCGCGGAACTTGGCGGCGCGGCCGGGCAGGCACGCGTAGCCGAGACGTTCGGGGGAGCCGGGCTCGCCGGTGGGAGAGTTGACGAGGATCTGGGTCAGGCCCGCGTCGGCGAGGCGCCGGGTCAGGGTGGCGGCGGGGAAGGGGTACGGCGAGGCGTACTCGACGGCGGTGAAGCCCGCCGCGGCGGCCGCGTCGAAGCGCCCTTCGAAGGGGAGTTCCGTGAACAGCCACTTGAGGTTGGCGTCCAGGCGGAGTCCATTGTGGAGGATCATCGGCACGCCGGCCCGGCGTGTTCGGGATTGACGAGGTTGCCGGGGGACCGTCCTCGCAGGGCGTCGATCACCTGGCGGGCGGCCATCAGGCTGGAGCGGGACCGTGCCTGTTCGGTCGCGGCCCCGATATGCGCGGTGACCAGGACGTTGTCGAACCCACGCAGCCTGCTGTCGAGCGGCAACGGCTCTTCGGCGAGCACGTCCAGCGCCGCGCCGGCCAGCGTGCCGTTCTCCAGGGCGTGGGCGAGGGCTTCCTCGTCCACCACTTCCCCGCGGGCCGTGTTGATCAGGAAGGCACCGGGCTTGACCTTCCGCAGCGCGGCCGCGTCGATCAGGTGACGGGTGGAGTCGTCGAGGAAGATGTGCAAGCTCAGGAAGTCGGCCTCGGCCAGTACTTCGTCGAAGGTGCGCCCTTCGACACCGGTCTCGGTCAGGAAGCCCTGGTCCAGGTACGGATCGTGGGCCAGGACACGCATCCCGAGTGACAGCGCCAGGCGTGCGACGGTTTTGCCGATCGAGCCGAGCCCGACTAGGCCGAGCACGGCGCCGTCCAGTTCGCGGCCGCTGCGTTGTTCCCAGCGTCCCGCCCGGACACTCGCGATGTTCTGCGGGATCAGCCTGGCGCAGTTGAGCATGAGCGCCAGGACGTGCTCGGCGACCGACCGGCGGTTGGCGCCGGGGGTGTAGGTGACGGCCACGCCGCACCGGGTCGCCGCGTCGAGGTCGATGTTGTCGTAGCCGACGCCGCAGCGGCCGAACACCTTGAGCCGCGTCGCGGCCTCGATGACGTCGGCGGTGAAGGCGTCGGTCCCCGCGACGATCCCGTCGGCGTCGCGGACGAGGTCGGACAGGGGAGTGCGGTCGGCCTCGCGCTGCGCTGGGGTGGTGAAGACGGTCTCGAAGCCCGCGTCCGAGAGCAGTTGATCGACCTCGCCGCCGGGCTTCAGGTACGAGGTCGTCACGAGTACGCGCTGGGTCATCGGGGTTGTTTCTCCTGTTCGAAGCTGCCTGTTGGGAATACTATAGGATTCATGTCAATACTATAGCGAGGCAAGATCAAGGCTCCCTGACGCGCGGGATATCGTGAGGCGACTAAGGAGGGACACATGGCTTCCCCGCGGAAGTCCGGTCGGCAGCCGCTCGCCGACCGGATGTACGAGGTGCTGCTCGGTCAGTTCACCGACGGCCGATGGTCGGCGGGCGAGCCGGTCAACATCGGTGCGCTGTCACGGGAACTCGACGTCAGCCAGACCCCGCTCCGGGAGGCGCTGGCGCGGCTGGAGCACACCGGGCTCGTCCGCCGTGAGGCGCTCAAGGGCTACCGGGTCGCCCCGCTGCTCACCGAGTTCGAGCTGATCAAGCTGATGGACGCCCGGTTGGTCCTCGAACCCGCGCTCGCCTACGAAGCGGCACGCCGGACGACGCCCGAGTTTTTGAGCGAGGTCATCGAGAGCGTTGACGACCTCGCACGCGCGGCCACGTCGCCGGACACCGAGGTCTTCAGCGCGTACTGGACCATCGACGAGCGGTTCCACCTGCTCATCGCCGCTCAGGCGGACAATCCGTTCCTGGAGAAGGCCTACCGGTCACTCGGGGGACAGGTGCAACGGTTCAGGTTCTTCGCGAAGCTCGGATCGGCCAGGGGAGCTCCCGGGCTGGCGGCGGAGGAGCACCGTGCCGTCTACGAAGCCCTGGTGGCGGGGGAGGCGGACGAAGCCGCCTCCCGCATGCGCCGTCACATCGAGAACGCGAAGCAACGCGTCCTGGAGGACCGGAAGTCCGTCGAGGCCGCGGAACTTCCCGCTGGTCGCTGACCACTTCAGGTGTATAACGCCCTATTCATCGAGGCAATGTTCAAAAACACGAAATTAATCTTGATAGAACCCGCATAGAGTGCGGGACTCTAGGTCCGCGCCCTGTCTACTTGAGCAGGGTGAGGAAGAAGTCCCGGATGTCCGCGGCGAGCAGGTCCGGCACCTCCATCGCGGCGAAGTGACCGCCGCGATCGAACTCCGACCAGTGCCTGATGTCGTACAGCCGCTCGGCCAGCGGTCGCACCGACCGCGTGATGTCGTGCGCGAACACCGCCACGCCGAGGGGGACCGGGCACGGCTCGGCGCCTCGTGGAGTGTCGTGGTGCAGACGTCCGGAGGAGGCCGCGGTTGCCGTCAGCCAGTACAGCGAGATGTCGGTGAGCATCCGGTCGTCGCCGATCGGTGAGCGGGGATCGGTCCACTGTGCGAAGCGTTCGGCGATCCAGACCAGCTGGCCGACCGGCGAGTCGGTCAGCGCGTAGCCGATGGTCTGCGGGGTGGCGGCTTGCAACGCCTGGTACGGCGGGCGATTCGTCATCAGCTGACGGACCTTGGTCAGCCGCCTTTCGTCCTCTTCGGACAGTTTGACGCCGGCGTCCGGGTCCGGCCGGGTCGGCAGGTAGTTGACGTGCACGCCGACGACCTCTTCGGGTGCCACCGCGCCGAGTGTCGTCGAGATTCCGGAGCCGAAGTCGCCGCCCTGTGCGCCGTAGCGCTCGTAGCCGAGTCTGCGCATCAGCTCGGCCCATGCTCGCGCGATCCGGACGATGTCCCAGCCGCGTTCGTGGGTCGGCCCGGAGAAGCCGTAGCCCGGGATGGAGGGGATCACCAGGTGGAAGTCCTGTGACAGTGGCTCGATCACGTCGAGGAATTCCAGGAACGAACCGGGCCAGCCATGGGTGAGGACCAGGGGGAGCGCGTCCGGCTTCGTGGACCGGACGTGGACGAAGTGGATGTTCTGGCCTTCGATCTCGGTGGTGAAGTGTGGAAGCTCGTTGAGGGCGGCTTCCTGTGCGCGCCAGTCGTAGCCGGTGCGCCAGTACTCGGCCAGTTCCTTGAGGCGTGCCAGTGGGAAGCCGTAGTCCCAGCCGGCGTCGGCGACCTCGTTGGGCCAGCGGGTGCGGGACAGCCGGTCGTTGAGGTCGTCGAGATCCGCTTGGGGGATGTCGATGTGGAAAGGCTTGATCATGGTCCCGGCTCCAGGAAGTTCATTCGGTGCCTGAATGTTCAGGCACCTAACGTTTGGTCTCCAAACGATACCGCAATCGTTCGGTCACCAAACGATTCGTTAGACTCGTCACATGGAGAACTCGTCCGAGGAGTCCGCCCGGTGGCAAGGCCTGCCCACTTGGCTGCTCACACAGACCGCCAACCACGCGCATCGCCTGGTGACAGACGGGTTCTCGGCCGTCCACGCGCGCGGCTACCACTACCGGGTGCTGGCGACGCTGGAGGAGTTCGGCCCGGCCAGCCAGGCCGCGCTGGGCCGCCGGAGCGGGATCCACGTGAGTGAAATGGTCGCGACGATCAACGAGCTCGCCGAGGGTGGGCTGGTCGAGCGCGCCCCGGATCCCGCCGATCGGCGGCGCAACATCGTCTCGCTGACCACCGCGGGTAAACGGCGGCTGCGGCGGCTGGCGAAACAACTGGCCGACCGTCAGGACGAACTGCTGGCACCGCTGTCCCCCGAGGAGCGGCAGCGGCTGACCGACCTGCTGTCGAAACTGCTGGAGCACCACAACCGGCGCACCGGCGCCCCGGACGGGGCTTGGCTCAACTAGCACACGCGAGTTCCGCCTCCAAGCACGCGAGTTCCGGCTTCAAGCACGCGAGTTCCGCCTTTAAGCACGCCTCGGTGACGCACGATTTCGCCGCGGGGGCATTTGAGACATCCATCCCGTTGCGCGAGGCGGCATTTGCTGTCCTGTGCTGGTGGAGTCGGCCCACGTCCGACCCTGTGACCTGGGGTGGGACCGTTTTCGATGGCGGAACGAGTGCGTGACTTCGCCGGTGAAGGTGCTTTCCGTTGTGCGAAGCGGCGTTTTATGCCCCCGAAAGCAGGCCGATAGCGTCGTCTGCATGGGATGGAATTTTCGATCGGCCGAAGAACTCGTTGCCGCGTTGCGTACCGGTGAAGTGACCTCGGTGGAACTGACCGACCAGGCGATCGCCCGTATCGAGCGCGACGACGAGGTGATCAACGCGATCTGCGTGCCGGACTTCGACCGTGCGCGGGCCGCCGCGCACCGGGCCGATCAGGCACGCGCCCGCGGCGAGGACCGGCCGTTGCTCGGCGTTCCGGTGACGGTCAAGGAGTCGTACGACATCGCCGGGCTGCCCACGACCTGGGGCATGCCGCCGCATCGGGACTACCTGCCTGCCGAGGACGCGGTGCAGGTGTCGCGGCTCAAGGCCGCGGGCGCGGTGGTGCTCGGCAAGACCAATGTGCCGTTGGGGCTGCAGGATATCCAGAGCTTCAACGACATCTACGGCACCACCAGCAACCCGTGGGATCACGGTCGCACGTCGGGTGGATCCTCCGGCGGGTCGGCGGCGGCGCTGGCGGCCGGGTTCGGCGCGCTGTCCATCGGCTCCGACATCGCCGGTTCGCTGCGGACCCCGGCGCATTTCTGCGGGATCTACGCGCACAAGCCGACACTCGGACTGGCGGCCAACCGCGGTATGGTCGCGCCGTCCGAACCTGCCTTGCCGACCGATCTCGACCTCGCCGTCGTCGGTCCGATGGCGCGTACCGCTCGCGACCTCACGCTCCTGCTCGACGTGATGGCCGGGCCGGACCCGCTGACGCGGGGCGTGGCGTACCGTTTGGCGCTGCCGCCCGCCCGCCATGAGCGGCTGTCCGATTTCCGGGTCTTGGTCCTCGACGGGCATCCGCTCATTCCGACCGGGTCCGCGGTGCGGGCGGGCGTGAACCGGGTGGCCGACGCGCTCGTCGACGGCGGCGCCCGCGTCGAACGGCACACTCCGCTGCTGCCTGATCTGGCCGAAGCCGCCACCCTCTACACGCAGTTGCTGATTTCGGGCTCCGTGGCGCGTTTTCCCGTCGAGTCGTACGAGCAGGTGCGGACCCTCGCCGCCGGACTGAGCGCGGACGACCGGAGTCTTGAGGCCGACCGGCTACGCGCCATGGTGTTCAGTCACCGCGACTGGCTCGAGGCGAACAACCACCGCGAACTCCACCGCCACGGCTGGCGTGAGTTCTTCGCCGAGTTCGACGCCGTGGTGTGCCCGATCACGCCGACGCCCGCGTTCCCGCACGACCACGAACCCAATCTGCTGGTACGGCGCGTCGACATCGACGGCGTCGAGTATCCGTACTTAGACCAGGTCGTCTGGGCGGGCCTGGCCACCATGCCCGGGCTGCCCGCCACCGCCATACCCGCGGGCCGGTCCCCCGAAGGCCTGCCGGTGGGTGTGCAGCTCATCGGTCCGATGTTCGAGGATCGCACCCCGCTGCGGCTGGCCGAGCTGCTCGAGCAGGAGATCGGCGGTTTCCGGGCACCGAAGTAGGATGTCTCCCGATTGTGGCCTTGCCCACGTGGGCTGACCTGCGTATATCCAAGATCGAACGGCGAAATGACTTCGTATTGTGGACACTCTGAGCGTGCTCCGAGAAGTCGACGATCTTGATCAGCCCGCCGCTGCCCCGGTGGCGCCCGAGTCCGGGCGTCCGGCGAGTGTGTTCGAGAGAACGCTCGACCGGCTGGCCGTGTCGCCCTATCCGAGGGCGATCCTGCTCTATCTGGTGATCCGCACGGCCAGCGTGCAGCTGCTGGATCTGCTGGCGTCTCGCCGTGGTGAGACGCTGACCGACCGGCTGACCGCGTGGGACGGGCAATGGTATCTGCGGCTGGCGGTGCACGGGTACGCGGATCTGCCGGGGACGCTGGACGCGGCGAGGCAGCCGTACTCGGATGCGCCGATGGCGTTCTTCCCGTTGTATCCGAAGTTCGTCGAGGCGGTGATGTGGCTGGGTCTCGACGTGGTCACCGCGGCGCTGACGGTGTCGGTGCTGTCCGGTCTGGTGCTGGCGTGCGGGTTGATCCGGATCGGGCGGGTGGTGTCGCCGGAGCGGGGTGACCGTACGGGTCTGCTGCTGGTGGCGTTGTGGGCCGGGGCGCCGATGGCGATCGTGTTCTCGATGGCCTACACGGAGGCGGTGTTCTGCGCTTTCGCGGTATGGGCGCTGGTGGGTGTGCTGGAGCGGCGTTGGCTGACGGCGGGGTTGTGCGCGTTCGGGGCCGGGTTGTCGAGGTCGACGGCGGTGGTGCTGGTCGCGGTGGTGGTCGTCGCGGCGCTGATCGCGGCGTTCCGGCGGGCAGGGGAACGGGGGTGGGCGCTGACGGGTGCGCTGATCGCGCCGCTCGGGGTGGCGGGGTATCTCGGGTTCGTCGCGTATCGGACGGGGAGCTGGACCGGCTGGCAGGACATCGAACTGCGGGGCTGGAACACGGAATTCGATTTCGGTGCGGAGACCTGGGATTCGGTGCTGTCGCGGTTGACGGGGGACGAGTCGGTGTTCAGCACGCTGACGGTGCTGTTCCTGCTCGGTGCGGTGGCGCTGGCGGTGGTGGCGGCGTGTATCCGGGTGCCGTGGCCGTTGATGTTGTACGGCGTCGGGGTGCTGGTGCTGGCGATCGGGACGCGGGGGCTGCCGGACGCGAAGCTCCGGTTCATCCTGCCGGCGTTTCCGGTGCTGGTCCCGATCGCGATCGGGCTGGCGAAGCGGCGGACGGTCACGGCGGTGGTGGCCGCGGCGGCGTGGGTGGTGCTGGGCGCGTGGTTCTCGGCGCATGCCCTGACGGCGTGGCAGTACGCGATCTAGTCTGGCAAATCTGTTCGATGGGGTTCGCGTCCAAGATTTGCCAGACGCGCTCTAGCTCGCCTGCCGGGTCCGGTGGTCGGCGACGTGGACCCTGGTGGCGCAGCGGGTCGAGCAGAACCGGCGGCGGCCGTTGCGTGAGACGTCGACGTAGACGGTTTCGCAGCCTTCGCGTGAGCAGACGCCGAAGCGGTCCGGTGCGTCGCAGACGAGGTGGGCGAGTCCGCCCGCGGTGTAGGCGCGGATCCGGGAGACGGTGCCGGCGTGGGCGTCGACGTAGTGCAGGTGGGGTGCTTTGCCGTCGTGGGTGGAGATGTACGGCTGGGAGGCGGAGTCGTGCAGGAGTGCGTTGACCAGGTCGACGCGGTGGGCCGGGTCTGTTTCGAAGACGTGCCGGAGTCGTGTGATCCAGCCGGCGATTTCGGTCGCTTCGTGCCCTTGAACGGCGGCGACCGTCATGCGGTCTTTGAAGATCGCGGTCAGCTCGGCCGGTCCGGCGGCGTCGCCGAGGTTGACCAGGTCGGCGGCGATCTGAGCGGCCGCTCCTCCGTAAGGGTTGAAATGCATTAATCCATTACAGCACGATCGGGGCATGGAAGAGAACACGTGTCCGCGGTGCGGCTGGCCGCTGGAAGAACTGCCGGGAAGCGCGACGAAGTCCCAACGGGTCGCCCGGGGACGGCTCGAATACGTGCGGTGCCTGTGCGGAAGCTGGCTCGCACGCGTCGACGGTGTCGTGATCGGGGCGACGAGGTCCCAGCTGGGTTCGGCTCAGCTCTGACGGTGGCGTGCGTCGGCGAGCAGTTGCGCGAGTGCGTGCACGGGCGAGGTCTCCAGCTTGTGCCGGTGCGCGTCGTAGCGGTCACGGGTGGTGCGGATGTCGGCGTGGCCCAACAGGTCCTGGACCTTCTGGACCGGGACGTCGTTGGCCAGCAACAGGGTTCCGGTGGTCCGCCGCGCGGTGTGCGGGGAGATCGTGTTCGCTTCGGCGAGTCCGGCCGCGCGGGCCTGTGTCCGCAGGAGGAACCAGACGTCGCGCTGCGCCAAGGGTTTCCCGCCGGTTTTGGCGCTGTCGTAGCGGTGGGGCATGGTCGCGAGCAGCGGGCCGGTCAGTTCCTCGGCGCGGACGCCGGTGCGGGTGGCGCGCAGTTCGAGGTAACGGCGCAGGGGATGCTGGGCGGCGGGGACGAGCGGGACGAAGTCGCGGTGGCCGCCTTTGGCGGTGTAGCGCAGGATCGTATGCCCGGCGTCGGTGTCGAGGTCACGGACGGTGGCGGTGGTCAGGCCCGAGACACGGAGTCCGGTGTAGAACAGGATCGCGACGACGGCGGCGTCGCGCCACGACGGTTCGGTGTCGTTGGCGCGGGCCCGGTTCTCCATATGGTTCAACAGTTTCGCCGTCGACTCGCCGCCGAGCGCCGGCAGCGGCGGGGTCTTGCCGGTCTTGGGCCGGGTGACCGCGGAGACCGGGTTGCGGTCGGCGATGTCGTTGGATTGCAGGTACCGGTACCAGCTGGAGATGCCGGCGAGCGTGCGCGCGACGGTGGAGTCGGCGGCGGGCCGGGGTGTGCCGTCCCTGCCGGTGACGGTGAGGGTGTTCTTCCAGGCGTCGACGTCGGCGCGGCGGGCCTGGAGCGGGTCGAGTCCGGTGCGGTCGCACCAGCCGAGCCAGGCGGAGAGGTCGGCGTAGTAGGCGCGGCGGGTGTGGTCGGTCTTGTCGGTCTCGAGCCAGAGCGTGGTGATGTGCCGGATCGCGTAGCGGTCGAGCGGGTCGGCCGGGGGGAGCGCGGGCAGCACGGCGACGGCTTCGGCGAGGACCTGTCGCCGGTTTTCGGCCCTGGTCTCCGGCAGCCTGGTCTTGAGCAGCTCCAGCGCGGCGGGCACGAGTTCGGCGGACATCGTGATCATCCTAGCCGCGCGATGATCCCCCGCCCGGTTCACGACCCGGCGCGTTTAGTCCTCTACTTGCGATAGTTGTGCCTGCAAGCATCGCAAGTAGAGGACTAAACGCGGGCTCAGGTGTAGTAGCCCTCCACGGGGACCCGGGCTTCGTCGTACAGGGCAGGGCCTTCCAGGCGCACGCCCGGCCCGGTGGCCGGTGGCTTCAGTGCGTTGACCTGCTCGCCGGACAGGGCGAACACGACTCGTCCGAGGCCGGAGCGTTCGATGGCGCCCTGGCACATCCCGCATGGCTGGCAGCTGGTGTACATCGTGGTCCCGGCCGCGACGGCGGGAGCCAGTTCCCGCGCGGCCCAGACGGCGAGCTTCAGTTCCGGGTGCAGGCTGATGTCCCCTTGCGACACCGTGGTGTTGTGGTCCTCGGCCAGGATCGTGCCGTCGGGGCCGACCAGCAGCGAGCCGAAGGGCGGGTCGCCGTCGGCGCGGGACTTCGCGGCGAGTTCGATGGCGCGGCGGAGGTACTTCTCGTCTTCTTCGGTCATGATCGCTCCTGTTCGGGCCGGTACCGGCCGAGTTCCCACTGGGCGGCCAGGGTCGCCAAGGCCTGCCAGGCGGCTTCCGGGCGGCGGGTCTCTTCGGGGTCGCCGGAGAACGGGTCGAGGACGACCGTCTCGGCGCCGAGGTGGCGAAGCTGGTCGAGGTCGTCGACGATCTGCTCGATCGTTCCTTCCCCGGCGCGGCGGCCGGGGCCCGTGATCGGCCTGCCGGTGAGGTTCAGCAGGATCCTCGGGGTGAACGCGGGGACGGGCCGCTCGTGGGCGTCGGCGATGCTCTTGACCCGGGTGAGTGCCTCACGCAGCCACGGGAGGGTGGTCCGCAGCGGGTGCCAGGCGTCGCCGACGCGGACGGCGCGGCGGATCCCGGCGTCACTGTTGCCGCCGACCCAGATCGGGATGTCGCACGCGCGGTAGTCGGCGTCGTTCGCCCAGGCCTTCCGGACGGCGTCGAGATGATTGTCGGTCAGCCGTCCTCGCTTCTCGAAGGGGACGTCGAGCGCTTCGAACTCCTGGCGGGCCCAGCCGGACGCGACACCGAGCACGAGCCGTCCGCCGCTGAGCTGACTCAGATTCGCGGCCATCCGGGCGATCAGCAGTGGATGCCGGTACGGGACGATGAGCACGGTCGTCCCCAGCCGGATCCTGTCGGTGACACCGGCGAGCCACGACAGTGTCGTGAATGGCTCGTAGAACGGCGCTGGGTACTGCTCGGCGACGTCGGGGGTGATGGCGACGTGATCGGACACCATGAGCAGGTCGTAGCCGAGGCCTTCGACCGTGGTGGCCCAGCCGCGGAGGATTCCCGGGTCGGTCCCCGGGCCGAAATTCGGGACGTTGACACCTATTCGCACAGGTCAAGGCTATCGATGGGACCGGAAACCGGGAAGAGATCTTTCCCGGCGTACGGGCGTCTCCACCGTGGATCTGCCGGTAATATGGCCGGATGGCCGAGACTCTCGATGCGACGGACTGGGCGATCCTCGTCGAGCTCCAGAAGGACGGGCGGCTGCCGCTCACCGAACTGGGGAAGCGGGTGAGCCTGAGCGCGTCGGCGGCGACGGAGCGGGTCAAGCGGCTGGAGTCGGCCGGGGTGATCACCGGCTACCGGGCCGACGTCGACCTGGAGAAGGCCGGGTACGTGGTCCTCGCGGTGGTGCGGCTGAAGTACCCGGGCAGTAAGCACGCGCCACTGCACAAGCTGCTGGCCGAGCGGTCGGAGATCCTCGAATGCCTCCGCACGACCGGTGACGACTGCTATTCGCTGAAGGTCGCGGCACCGTCGATGGGACGGCTGGAGGAGATCGTCAACGAGCTGGCGCTTTTCGGGAGCACGAACACCAACATCGTCTACAACCAGACGCTGCCCTACCGCGGGCCGCAGGGCCCGTGACCGGCACGAAGCCGGTCACGGGTCCCGGACTCAGTCCTGGCTCGCGGTCTGCCCGACGAGGGTCGAACCACCCTGCTTTTCGATGACCGCGAGCGTGTCATCGATGTTCCCGACGTCGAGCACGATCAGCGGGCCGGGGGCGGGCTCGAAATGCACGACCCGTCCGGTCATCGTGATCAACTCCTGTCGTGGCAGCGGGGTTCGGACGCCGCCAGCAAATAGCCGCCGGCCCTGGTGCGCTAGAGGACTTCACTCTCTCCGAACCACCGGCGCAGCGCCTCGTCCAGCTCCTGTTGGTCTTCGCCCGCCCACGCCACATGGCCGTCCGGCCGGAGCAGTATCGCGGGTACCTCCAGTTCCTCGCCGACGTCGACGACGTGGTCGACCCGGTCTCCCCACTCCCGCACGGTGAGCTGCCCGGTCTGGTCAAGCAGCAGACCGCGGCCGCCGTGCATGAGCCCGTAGAGGCGGCCTTGCTTCAGTTCGGTGTCCGGCATCCGGCGGCCGAGCAGTTCGTGGCCTTCGCCGAAGTCGTAGCGGATCCCGGTCGCGGTGATCTTCTCGGTCAGGAACCGGCTCACCTCCTCGAAGTCCATCAGTTCCGACACCAGCCGCCGCACCGCTTGGGCGCCCGGGTCGAGGGACATCAGGTGCATCTGTGCGCGGGTGTTCTCCAGTACGGCGGCGGCCACCGGATGCCGTTCGGTCTGGTAGGTGTCCAGCAGCCCTTCCGGTGCCTTGCCGTCGATCGCGGCGGCCAGTTTCCAGCCGAGGTTGAAGGCGTCCTGGATGCCGAGGTTGAGTCCCTGCCCGCCGACGGGCGGGTGGATGTGCGCGGCGTCGCCGGCCAGGAACACGCGGCCGACGCGGTACTGCTCGGCCAGCCGGGTGGCGTCGCCGAAGCTGGAGAGCCAGCGCGGCGAGTGCACCCCGAAGTCGGTTCCGGCGACGGCGTTGAGCTGCCGTTTGACCTCCTCGAAGGTCGGCGGGATCCGGGGATCGTCGCGTACGCCGTCAGCGGGCACACCCACGCGGTACACCCCGTCCCCGAGCGGGGAGACGCCAAACCGCAACTGGGTCTTGCGGACCTCGGTCATCACGGCGAGCACCGTGTCCCAGTCCTCGGTCAGCTCCATCTCGCCCAGCAGCGTTTCGGCCGTGGCGGGCTCGCCGGGAAAGCCGACGCCGAGGAGTTTGCGTACCGTGCTGCGGCCCCCGTCGCAGCCCACGAGGTAACGCGACCGCAGCCGTGTCCCGTCGGCCAGTTCGACGTCCACCCCGTCCTCGTCCTGACTCAGCCCGATCACTTCGCGGCCTCGCCGGAGATCGACACCTGCCTCGGTGGCGTGGTCGATCAGCAGCCGGTCGGTGATGGTCTGGGGGATACCGAGGATGTACGCGTGGGCGCCGGTCAGCGAGTGCGCCGGTTTCCTGATGCCGGCGAAGGATCCGCCGAGCGGGTATTTCGTTCCCTGTGCGAGGAAGCGTTCCAGCAGGCCTCGCTGATCCATCACCTCGATGCTGCGTGCGTGCAGGCCCATCGAGCGGACGACCTTGGACTGCTCCAGGTCCTTTTCCAGGACGACAACCTGGACGCCGTGCAGCCGGAGTTCGGCGCCCAGCATCATGCCGGTCGGTCCGCCACCGGCGATGATCACGTCGATCAAAAGTTCCCCCGTTTGTCGAGCTCGTGCTTCAGACGGGAGATTGTGCGGCAGGGCAGGGGTCTTGCCACAAGCCCCTGGGTGCGTTATACGTTAGAAGTGGCAGGGAGAGCTGATCTCTCTGCCGTTGTCATTTAGTCCTTGATGGACGGACGACCCCCCGATGGAAGCAGCCCTTTCGGTGTGGCCTGTGTCGAACATGTTCGTTCAGAACTTGTTCGTC
The DNA here is from genome assembly GCF_040682875.1 of Amycolatopsis sp. NPDC051071. NCBI lineage: Bacteria > Bacillati > Actinomycetota > Actinomycetes > Pseudonocardiales > Pseudonocardiaceae > Amycolatopsis > Amycolatopsis sp. NPDC051071. The sequence goes on from NZ_JBFBBY010000057.1 coordinate 25,037, forward strand.
ACGAACATGTTCGTTACAGTGGTGGCATGGCACCTGAGAAGAGCCGCCGGGAACGACCGGCCAAACCCGCGTTGACGCGCGACGGCATCGTCGCCATGGCGGTCGGGATCCTGCGCGAGGAAGGCCTGCGGAAGGTCACCATGCGCCGCCTGGCGCAGGAACTCGACACAGGTGCCGCCTCGCTCTACGTCTACGTCCGCAACACCGCCGAGCTGCACGCGGCGATCCTGGACGAACTGCTCGGCACGATCGAGCCGTCCTCCGAGGGCGACTGGCGTGCCCGGCTCGAACGGCTGCTCACGGCCTACACAGCGATGCTGCTCGAGTACCCCGGTCTCGCCCTGTCCGCGCTGGTGGCCCGCCCGAGCGGGGAGAACTACCTCGGCCTGGTCGAGCGAATGCTGGCACTGCTCGCCGAGGGCGAAGTGCCACGCGAGCGGCGGGCCTGGGGCGTCGACGTCCTCCTGCAGCACGCGACGGCGACCGCGGCCGAACACGCCGGCCAGGACTCCCCGCAGGAGTGGGACGCGCTCGCCCGCGCCGTCCAGGACGCCGACGAGACGACCCATCCGCAGATCGCCGCGCATTCCGCCGACCTGCTGTCCGGGCAGCCCGCCCAGCGGCTCTCGTGGGGCCTGCGGGTGCTCATCAGCGGGATCACGCGCACCGAAGTACCACCCGAAAGGACTCGATCATGACCACACACCACCCCATCGCGATCATCGGCGCCGGCCTCGGCGGGCTCACGCTGGCCCGCGTCCTGCACGTCAGCGGCGTCGAAGCCGCCGTCTTCGACGCCGACGCCTCGCCGTCCGCCCGGACACAGGGCGGCATGCTCGACATCCACGAGGAGTCCGGCCAGGAAGCACTCCGCGCCGCCGGTCTCCACGAGAAGTTCCGCACCCTCGTCCACTCCGGCGGCGAGGCCATGCGCATCCTCGACCGGCACGCCGTCATCCACCGCGAGGAAGCCGACGAAGGCGACGGCGGCCGCCCCGAAATCGCCCGCGGCGATCTCCGCGACCTCCTGCTCGGCTCCCTGCCCGAGAGCACCGTCCGCTGGGGCACCAAGATCACTGGTGCCCGCCCACTCGGCGGCGGCAAACACGAGGTCACCCTGGCCGACGGCACGATGTTCACCACGGATCTGCTGATCGGCGCCGACGGCGCGTGGTCCAAGGTCCGGCCCCTGGTCTCCGGCGCCAAGCCGTCCTACGAGGGTGTTTCGTTCGTCGAGGTCCACCTTCATGACGCGCTGACCAGGCACCCCGCGAGTGCCGCGCTCATCGGTGGCGGCATGTTCTTCGCACTCGGCGCGGGCAGAGGCTTCCTGGCGCACCACGATTCCTCCGGCAGCCTGCACGTCTACGTCGCGCTGAAGACCGAAGAGGACTGGATCTCCACGATCGACTTCAGTGACACCGCCGGCGCGAAGGCCGCGGTGCTGGAGCAGTTCGACGGCTGGGACGCGAGCCTTCGGGCACTGATCACCGACGCGGACGGCGAACTCACCCCGCGGCCGATCCACGCGCTGCCGATCGGGCACCGCTGGGATCGCGTCCCCGGTGTCACGCTCCTCGGCGACGCCGCGCATCTGATGTCGCCGTTCGCCGGAGAGGGCGCCAACCTCGCCATGCTCGACGGCGCCGAGCTCGGCCTGGCGATCGCCGCTCATCCCGGCGACGCCGAAGCCGCGCTCGGCACTTACGAGAAGGCGCTGTTCCCGCGGAGCGAGGCTTCGGCGGCCGAGTCGGCGGACAGTCTCGTCCTGTGCTTCGCCGACGATTCCCCGAAGCCACTACTGGAGCGCTTCGCGTCCTACCGCTGAGGTGAACATCAACGGTGCTTCCCGGCTTCAAGGTGATCGTCATTTTCCGTCCCCCAGCCTGCCGGCGCGAGGCAACCTCCGCCCGGTCACAGACGTACATCCGGTAGCACGAGTGAGGGGGACCGGTGGCGAACGCGGATACAGGTTGGCCAGGCGAGCTCAGGCCCGAAGAGATCGCCGCGACCAGGGTGTGGCTGGACAAGCGCGGGATCGAGGTGAACGAGCCGTCGAGGCTGCTCTCCATCCGGATCGGCCCCCGTCTGAGCCGGAAGGTGCCCGGCCGGTTCCGGTGGCTCGTCGGAGCGGTCGTGGTGAGCATCCTGCTGATCACCGCCTACGGGATCGTGCGGGACATCTCCGGCGTTCACGACCGCGACCTGCCCGGCGGCGTCATCGTCTACTTCGTCTGCGCCTCCATGCAGGTCGCGCTTTGGTTGTCCTACCTGCACCGCGAACGGGCGCTGGGGCCGCTGCCGGTCATGGACCGGCGCTCCGGGCGGCCGTCGGTCTTCAAGATCCTCGGCGGCTGGTTCGTGGCTTCGTTCGTGATCACCTTCGGCGGCGGTGCCGTGCTGGCGGTGGCCATGTACACCACCACTTCGGCGAAGGCGTACGCGTGGAGCTGGGGCGGTGCGCTCGGCTGGACAGCCCTGTGCTGCGCGGTGATCCTCGTCGGCACCCTGCGGCGGCCGGTATACGCCGAGGACACCGCTTCGGCGGCCGTCGACACCGAGTTGCGTGTACTGGACAGCCAGGCCGCGGTGCCCGGCTTCTATCCGGTGATTGTCCTGTTCGACGTGCTGTTCTACGGTCAGCCCGCCGGATTCACCGGTTGGCTGCTCACCTACGCCGCCCTCTCGCTCGGGACGAGTTTGATGAGTGTCTGGCAGCACCACCGTCGCCCCGCGTTGCCGCCGGGCGACTACGGGACGACGGCCCGGCCTCGCTCGGCATGACTGGAGTAAACCCGGCTCAGACCGGTTCGTGCTGTGAGCGCCGGGCGTAGGCGCGGGCGGCCCGGGCCCGGTCACCGCAGCGCACCGAACACCACTGACGCCGTCCGTTGCGCAGGAAGAACCGGGTGCACGGAGCCGATCCGCAGGCGGTGAGCCGGTCGGCGTCCGGCCCGGTGAGCAGGTCCGCGGCGTTGGCGGCGAGTGTTGCCAGCGCGTGCTCGACGATCTGGGTGATCGGATGCGGCGCTGTCCGGTGCAGGCCCTGGATCGGGTCCCAGCGCAGCAGTTCCGCGGTGGGTGCCTTGCTCAGCGCGTCGTTGACCGCGTTCAGGGCGCTCTGCGGGGCGGGATCCGAGCAGGAACTCGAAGCGAACAGCACCCGCACCTGCTCACGCAGCGACCGGACGAGCCCCGCGCACATCTCCTGCAGACCGGCGTCGACCGGGGCGAGCCCTTGTTCGGCGAGCCAGTCCGTCGCGCCTGCCGGGGTGCCGAGGAGGTCGATGAACTGCCCGCCGGGCAACGCGATCGCGGTGTTGGCGAGCGCGAGCGCGATGTACTGCTCCGCGCCCGGTGCGGGCGGCAGGAGATCGGTGCCGGCGGTGTCGTCCACGTCCTCATGGTAGGCGCCAGGTGCAACCATGAGAAAGTCTCACGGAATTCGTTGCACTCTTCCGTGAGAACGGGCTAGTGTCACTCACGGAAACAACAATACCTATCCGTGAGGTGGACCCATGGAACAGCTCTCCGTCCAGGTCTTCGGCGGCCCGACCGCGCTGATCGAGTACGGCGGCCTGCGATTCCTGACCGATCCGACGTTCGACGAGCCCGGCTACTACGCGAGGCCCGACGGGGGACCGGGTCTGAGGAAGACGGCACCGGCGTCGGCGAAGCCCGCCGATCTCGGCCACGTCGACGCCGTCCTGCTGTCCCACGACGAGCATCCCGACAACCTCGACCACTCCGGCCGGGAACTGCTGGCCGAGGTGCCGCTGACGCTCACCACACCCAGCGGCGCGGGCCGTCTCGGCGGCACCGCGAAGGGGCTCGCGACCTGGGAGACGGCCGAACTGATCCGCCCGGACGGGGGAGTGGTGACCGTGACCGGCGCACCCGCGCTCCACGGTCCGGAAGGTGCGGAGAAGGTCACCGGTGACGTCGTCGGCTTCGTGCTGACCGGGCAAGACCTGCCGACGGTCTACGTCAGCGGCGACAACGCCTCACTCGACGCCGTCCGGCAGGTCGCCGACCGGTTCGGCCCCGTCGACACCACCGTGCTCTTCGCCGGGGCGCCGCGCCTGCAGCCGGTCTTCGACGGCGCGCTGCTCGTCCTCGACAGTGCCCTGGCAGTGGAGGCGACGCGGATCCTCGGCGCCCGCGTCGTGGTCCCCGTCCACGTCGACAGCTGGGAGCACTTCACCGAAAGCCGCGACGACGTGGTGGCCGCGTTCACCGCCGCCGGCCTGGCCGAGCGCCTCCGGCTCGGCTGATGTCCCAGCACCTGACCGAGCCGGTCACCGGATCTTCGCTGTCCGGGACACAGAAACGCACGCTGACCGTCTTGACCGTCTCGCAGGTGCTCAGCGGTGTCGGGCTCTCGGCCGGAGTCACCGTCGGAGCCCTGTTGTTCCAGGACATGCTCGGCTCCACCGCCTTGGCGGGGCTGCCCAGCGGCCTGCTCACCGCCGGAACGGCGATCGCCGCGATCGGTGTCGGCCGCCTGTCGCAGTCACGGGGCCGCCGCCCCGGGCTCGCGGGCGGCTACGTCGCGGGCGCGGTGGGCAGCGCCGGCATCATCGCCGGCGCCGTCCTGGAAAGCGCCGTACTCATGGTCGTCGCGCTGTTCCTCTACGGCGCCGGCGCGGCGGCCAACCTCCAGGCCCGCTACGCCGGGGCCGATCTCGCCACCCCGGCACACCGGGCACGCGCGGTCTCCACCGTCCTGGTCGCCACCACACTGGGAGGCGTCGCGGGAGCCACCCTCGCCGCCCCGACCGGAGTACTGGCCTCGGCACTGGGCCTGCCGCCCCTGACCGGGCTCTTCCTCATCTCCGGAGTCGCCTACGCCCTGGCCGCCGTCGTGCTCGCCGGCTGGCTGCGCCCCGACCCGTTCCTGCTCGCCCGCACCCTCCCACCCGACGAGCAGGCAACCGCCACGGCGACGGCCACCGAACACGGTCTCGGTGTGCCACAAGGGATCCTGGTGATGCTCCTGGCCCAGATCGTGATGATCGCGATCATGACCATGACCCCGATCCACCTGCTCGGCCACGGTCACGGCACCGGCGCGTCCGGCCTGGTCATCGCACTCCACGTCGGCGCGATGTTCCTGCCCTCGCCACTGTCCGGAATCCTCGTCGACCGCTACGGCCGCCGGGCCATCGCCGTCGCGGCCGCCGTCACCCTGGCCGCGGCCGCCGTCCTCGCCGCCATGGCCCCGGACGACTCGGTCGCACTCCTTGCTCTCGCACTCATCCTGCTCGGACTGGGCTGGAACTTCGGCATGGTCAGCGGCACGGCGATCATCACCGACGCCGCACCGGTGGCCACCCGCGCGAAAACCCAGGGGATGGCCGACGTCGCCATCGCGATCGGCGGCGCCGCGGGCGGGATGTCGTCCGGTTTCATCGTGGTCGGCATCGGCTATCCCGCACTCGCCCTGCTCGGCGGGCTCATCGCGCTCGCGATCATCCCCGTCGTCCTGGGACGGCTTCGGACCGGCGGCGGGTCGTGAACGTGAGGACCGGTCAGGAACCGAGCCCGTCGAGGAGCCGCTGGATTCGCTCGGCCCTGGCCACCCGGTTCTGGACCCGATACAGGTCGCGCGCCTCCTGCCAGTACCGGCGGGCGTCCTCCCCCTCCTCGAGCGCGGCGTGGACCTGGCCGAGGATGTCCACCACCTGTGCCACGAAGTAGATGTTGCCGAGCTCGCGAAGCATGGCGAGCGCCCGTTCACCGTGCCGCAGCGCCTCCTGATGACGTCCGGCCTGGTGCGCCAGGAAACCCTCGATCGTCAAGGACAACGCCTCACCGTTGTGGTTTCCGTGACGGCGATGAAGGTCCAATGCCGACGCGACGAACGGGGCAGCCTGCTCGTAATGGCCCAGGAGCGCGAAGTACCACGCTGTCTGATTGAGCGCGCGGGCTTCCCATTCCTCGTCTTCGACCGACTGGAACAAACGCAACGCGCGGACGATGTTCTCCAGCGCGAGCCGGAACTCGCCCTGCTCGCTCTTCGCCCAGGCGAGAATCCGCAGGACATGGGCCTGGCCGGACGGATCGCCGAACCGTTCGGCCAGCGGCAAGGCTCGCTGGAGGTGATCCAGCGCCTCGGCCTGCCTTCCCAGCAGGGCGTGGGCCTCGGCGAGCGCCCGATGCGCCAAAGCCTGGACGGCCGTGCTGCCGGTCCGCTCGGCCGCGACGAGCCCGAGCCGCCCCACGGCGACCTGCTCGTCGAGCCGCCCCGTCCGCCAATGGAATGTGTGCATCGCCAACGCGAACTGCACCGCCGCCGCATTCCAGCCGAGCTCGACGGCCAGTCGTTGAGCGGCCAGCACGCAGGTGTGCTCGCTGTCGAGCCACCCGAGCGCCGCGGCTTCGTCCGGCATCGTCAGCGGCAGGCACCCCCGCGCGGCGGGAGTGACCCGGAGCGCCTCCCGATGGGGGTCGAGCAGCTTGTCGGCCGCGTGGGCGGTGTGCAGGTAGAAGTCCACAATCCGGCGTAGCGCGTCCTCACGGCCATCGACAGCCGCTTCACCGCGCGCTGTCTCGGTGACATAGCGCCGGACGAGGTCGTGCATCCGGTAGCGGCCGGCGCCGTCGTGGCCGACCAGGGACTTCTCCTCAAGTCCGCGCAGGAGCGTCCTGGCCCGGGCGACGGTCGTGCCGACGAGGCTCGCCGCCGCCCACAGGCCGATGTCCGGCCCTGGTGCGAGACCGACGAGGACGACGGCTTCCGCCTCGTCGTCGGCGAGCGCCTGATGCGACCACGAGAACACCGCGGGCAGGCTGGCCGCCGGATCCGCGGAGTCGAGTGCTTCGACTCCCGCCTCGTGCAGCTCAGCGGCCAGACATGCGAGCGGTACGCCCTCATGGGTGGCCGCGTTTCCCGCGACGATGCTCAGCGCCAAGGGGAAACCGCGGCAGAACTCGACCAGTTCGTCCACCACCGCGGGCTCGGCGCCGGCCCTGGTGGTGCCGAGCCGGTCAGTGAGCAGCGTCCGGGCTTCGTGGTCGGTCAGCACGTCGAGGAACAGGGGACAGGCATCGTGCCCGGTCGCCAAACCGGGTAGCCGGCTGCGGCTGGTCACCACGACGGCGCAGGAAGCGCTGCCGGGCAGCAGCGGAATCACCTGTTCGGTGCCCACGGCGTTGTCCAGCAGGATGAGGAGGGACTTGTCCGCCACGATGCTGCGGAACAAGGCCGCCTGGGCATGCGGATCCGACGGAATCCGGTCGTGGGTGAGGCCGAGGCTGTCGAGAAACCCGCGGATCGCCACCGCCGGGCTCATCGGCAACCCGTCGGGACTGAAGCCGCGCAGGTCGACGAACAACTGGCCTTCCGGGAACCGGTGCAGATTGTCGTGTGCCCACTTCAACGCGAGCCACGTCTTGCCGATCCCGCCCGCCCCGCCGATCACGACCATCCCGTTCGGCCGCTCGCGATCTTCCAGCAGCGCCGTGAGAGCGGCGAGCTCGTCGTCCCGGCCGACGAACGTGCGCGGCGGCGCGGGAAGCTGCCGCGGCACCTGCGCACCGGCCCCCGCGACAGGGCGAACGGTCACCTGCGCGGGGTCGGAAGGATAGGGATGGTCCGGCAGGCAGATCCAGCCCACCGTCGACGTCTCTTTCACCTGTACGGACACCGGTCGGAACGTCGCCGGATCGAGGACCCGGCAGTGCCGGACCACGTCGTCGAAGAACCAGTCCGACGTGATCAACGCCAGCACCCCCGGTGACTCGCACAGCGCGGCCCGGAGAGGAGCCGCGTCGAGCAGCCGGAACGTGAGATTCACCGCCGCCGCGGCGACACCGTGCTCGTCGTAGGCGACCTCGCCCGCGTGCAACGCCATCCGCAACCGGATCCGTTCCTCACTCCGATGTACCCGGTTGTGCTCGCGCACCGCGGCGGCGAGAACCTGGGGGAGCGAGTCCACGAAGGGCGCTTTGGGCACCTGCGCGGGCACGAGGACGAAGACCGCGTCGCCCCGATCCTCACGATCACATTCCTCCCACGGCGCCCCGATTTCGTCGAATGCCTGCCGCAAAGTTTCGTAAAGTGCGGCACGTACCGCCAATTGATGCGAATTGGTACGCCGCTGATCGCCGAATCCTTCGACATCCACGACAAGGACAGTGCGGTGCACGGCATACCGGCGCCACTCCATCGCAGCCTCCCGCGCGAAACCGACGGCCAAAGGGACCGGTCAGGCGCCCGATTTTCTCACCGAACGGACATTGAGCGGAGAAAACTACGCCATCGTGGATTTCCGTCCAGCAGGGAGGCCACCCCGCTCGCGAGCCTCGGGTTCCCGGAAAAGGATTGGACGGGGCGCCGCCCTGCCCGGTACCTTGCGGCGGACCGTGACACCGTCCGAGGAGGTGAGACCCATGAACGCAGTATCGATGTGGGTGCTCCCTCTGGCCGTCACGGTCGGGCGAACGGCGTAGGTGTCGCCGGGAGCGCCTCGACCCCAAGGCACTCCCGAAAGGCAACACCTGTGAACTCTCCGAAGTTCAGCGCCGAGCCGTCGTCGACCGAGACGGCCGCGCCCCCCATGTTCGACGTGATCATTGCCGGCTGCGGGCCGACCGGCGCGATGCTGGCCGCCGAACTACGACTCCACGACGTGCGGGTACTCGTCCTGGAGAAGGAAACCGAACCCGTGTCGTTCGTCCGTATCGTCGGTCTGCATATCCGCAGTATCGAGCTGATGGCGATGCGTGGACTGCTGGAGCGCATTCTCGAACGCGGGAGACAGCGTCCGGCAGGCGGATTCTTCGCCGCCATCAACAAACCCGCGCCCAAGGACCTGGATTCCGCGCACGCCTACCTGCTGGGCATCCCGCAGCCGGTCATCGTGCAGCTCCTCGAAGACCATGCGATCCGGCTGGGCGCGCAGATCCGGCGTGGTGCCGCGGTGGCCGGTTTCGAGCAGGACGACGAGGGGGTGACCGTCGAGCTCGACCACGGCGAACGGCTGCGTTCGCGTTATCTCGTCGGCTGTGACGGCGGGCGCAGCACGGTGCGCAAACTGCTCGGCGTCGGCTTCCCCGGCGAGCCCTCGCGGACCGAGACACTGATGGGCGAGATGGAAGTGGGGATGCCACAGGACGAGATCGCCGCCACGATGACCGCGATCCGCGAGCCCCACCAGCGATTCTGGCTGCGGCCCTTCGGCGAAAAAGTCTACAGCGTCCTGGTCCCCGCCGCGGGAGTCAGCGATCGCGCGAAACCGCCCACCCTCGACGATTTCAAACAACAGCTGCGCGCTGTCGCCGGAACCGATTTCGGCGTGCACTCCCCGCGCTGGTTGTCCCGGTTCGGGGACGCCACCCGGCTGGCCGACCGTTACCGGGTCGGGCGGGTACTGCTGGCAGGCGATGCGGCGCACATCCACCCGCCGACCGGCGGGCAGGGCCTCAATCTGGGTGTTCAGGACGCGTTCAACCTCGGCTGGAAACTGGCCGCACAGATCCGCGGCTGGGCGCCGGACACGCTGCTGGACACCTACCAGGCCGAACGTCGTCCGGTCGCCGAGGACGTACTGGACAACACCCGCGCCCAGATGGAACTGTCGTCCGCCGAACCGGGCCCGCGGGCCGTGCGAAGGCTGCTCACCGAGCTGATGGACTTCGACGAGGTGAACCGCCACCTCATCGAGAAGATCACCGCGATCGACATCCGCTACGACTTCGGCGCCGGCCCCGACCTGCTCGGCCGCCGCCTGCGCGACATCGACGTGAAGGACGGCCGCCTCTACGGTCTGCTGCATCGCGGCCGCGGCCTGCTGCTGGACCGCACCGAACGCCTGACCGCCGGCGGCTGGTCGGACCGGGTCGACCAGCTCGCGGATCCCACCGCGGCACTGGACGCTCCGTGCGTCCTGCTGCGCCCCGACGGCCACGTCGCCTGGATCGGCGACGATCAGCAGGACCTCGACGACCACCTCTCCCGCTGGTTCGGCAAACCCATCGCCGAGCGGGCCTGACAGCCGGGTCCGGCTGGACGCAGGTCGTCCAGCCGGATCAAGCGGATTTCGCGTGAACCCCGGCCATCGGGTCACGCAGAACGACTGGTTCGTGACTCGGTTTCCGTCTGGTCACGTTCGCCTCGACCCGCTCCATCAGCAGGGCGAACGACATGACCACCATCGGGATCACCGGCACCATCCACATGATCGTTTGATACCCGAATCCGCGACCGGGCAATCGCTCCCATCGGTTGTATTCGAGACCGATCGTTGTCCCGGCGGCCAAAACACGCGTCTCTGACCAGCGGAAACGCACTCAGCTCGCCGCTGAGCGACGAACGAGGGCGACCTGGTCCGTTCACCCTCGGGATCTCACCGGTCGTTCGTCAGCGGACGACCCATTTTTCGGTGGCTGGATCGAGCGACGCGGGGTCCGGCGGCCCTCATCTTCGGAGCACTCAGTTATAAGGGGCATTATCACGGACTGTCCTTCTGTTCATGGTTACGCGTCGTGTTGACGCGAAACAGGTAACGCGTATTGCGTTCTGACCAAAAAAATGGGGGTGTTCGCGGGTAATGAACTCTGGCCCGGCGTCAGCGCCGGAGCGGGACCGGGCCCGCTACTCCTAGAGCTACGGCCAGCCGCAAAGTAGCGCGTTTTAGCTGGTCAACTGGTGCCCGTCGAGTTCGGTGGCTAGCTGTTCGCCGTCCGGGACACCCGGTGGTGTGTGCCGATCTGCTCGACGAACTCGGCCAGGCCCGCGGCGTCGGGGTGGTCGCGTTGCCAGCGGGCGAGCTGGTTCTCGAACGCGACATGCCCGTCCATCCCCTCGCGATAGACGCGCTCGACTCGGTCCAGGGTGGCAGCCGCCAAAGTGGTACCGAACAAACGAGTTTTCATGCCGAACAGCTATACGGATACCCGGCAGCGACTCAGTGGTGCGGTGACAGCGAGCCGACAGTTCATGTTCCGATAGACGACATTAGGTTGGCGCCGAGAGAACGGAGGCGGTCGGTGATTTCGGCCGGAGCGTCCAGGGTGAACCCGGCGCCGAGCGCGGCGATCGCCGCGATGTGCTGGACCACCAGCTCCGGGGAGTCCGCACTGAGCCGGACCGAGCATTCCCCCGGCCCGGTGTCGGTGACCCCCCAGCGGAATGGGCCGAACACTCCGGCGCGCACGGCCTCGGCTGACATGCGCACGGCCATGACGGCGGTGTACCGGTAGGACGCCCGTGCGAACACCGTGGCGACGTAGTCGGCCGCGGTCTCGGCGGGCAGCTCGTGTGGACTGAACCGCCGATGCGTGGCCAACGGCCGCTCGAGCCGGTCGATCCGGAAGGTCCGCCAATCACCCCGATCGAGGTCGAAAGCCAGCAGATACCAGCGCCCGCCGAATGTCACCAGTTCGCGTGGCTCGACCCGCCGGGTGCTGGGGGAGCCGTCGCGGCTGCGGTAGTCGAACGACAAGACCTCCTGGTCACGGCAGCACGCGGCCAGCAACGCCAGCGTCGGTGGGTCGACCTGCGGCAGGCCCTGGTTCGGGATTGCCGTGGTGGTGCCGGTGATCGCGGCGAGCCGGGGCCGCAGCCGGGCAGGCAGCACTTGTTCCAGCTTCGCGAACGCCCGCATCGAACTGTCCGGCGCGCCCGCGGTGCTCCCGGCGGCCGTCACCAGGCCGATGGCGATCGCGATGGCCTCCTCGTCATCCAGCAGCAGGGGAGGGATATTGCGGCCCGACCGGAGCCGGTAACCACCGGCGGTGCCGGTCGTCCCGTCGACGGGGTAGTCCAGGGCCCGCAGCCGGTCGATGTCCCGCCGGACGGTCCGGCCGGTCACGCCGAGCCGTTCGGCCAGTTCGGTCCCCGACCATTCGCGTCTGCTCTGCAGCAGCGACAGCAGGCGCAACATCCGACCCGGCATGTCCTTACTCACCCGACCTCCTTGCGGACAGTCTATGTCCGCAAGGCTATTTAATGTGAGGCCATGACCAAAGCACTCACCACCAACGGCCCTGTCCTCCTCCCGGGGACGGACGGATTCGACGAGGAGGCCACCGGGTACCAGCTCAACCGCCCGCACCGGCCGTCGCTCATCGCCGGGGTCACCAGCACGCAGGATGTGCGTGACGCCGTGGCGTACGCGAACCGCACCGGCGCCAAGGTCGCCGTGCAGTTCAGCGGGCATGGGCGTGGGGCCGGGCTGGAGGGCGGCGTGCTGATCAGCACCCGCCGGATGTCCGGTGTCCGTGTCGACCCGCAGGCCCGCACCGCGTGGGTGGAGGCCGGAGCGTCCTGGCAGCAGGTGGTCGACGCGACCGCGCCGCACGGCCTCGCGCCGCTGGCCGGAAGCTCACCCGGGGTCGGTGCGGTGTCCTACACACTGAACGGCGGAATCGGGCTGCTCGGGCGCCGATACGGGTACGCCTCGGACTGGGTGCGCCGCTTCGAGCTGGTCACCGCCGACGGCGGCGTGCAGGAGGTCGCCCCTGGCTCCGAGCTGTTCTGGGCGTTGCGGGGTGGTGGCGGCAGCTTCGGCATGGTGACCGGGATGGAAATCGGGCTGGTGCCGGTCGCCCGGCTGTACGGCGGTGGGCTGTACTTCGATCTTGCCCAGACCCCGGACATCATGGACGTCTGGCACGAGTGGACCCGCACGGTGCCGGAAGACATGACCTCGGCGGTGTCCGTGCTGTCTTATCCGGACGCTCCGATGTTCCCGGAACACTTGCGGGGCAGGCACGTCGCGCAAGTCCAGATCTCCTATGCCGGATCCGCCGAGGATGGTGCGCGGCTGGTGCTGCCCTTGCGGGCAGCAGGACCGGTCCTCGCCGACAAAGTGCGTGAACTGCCGTTCGTGGAGTCGGGCGAGGTGTTCGACGAGCCGAAGCAGCCGCATCCCTACCGGTCGGAGCACCGGCTGCTGAACGGGCTCGACTCACAGGCCCTCGCCGAACTCGTGTCACTGGCCGGTCCATCGGCCCCGGCGTTCTCGGTGATCGTGCTGCGGCATCTCGGTGGCGCACTCGCCCGGTCGCCCGAGATCCCGAGCGCGGTGGCGCACCGGGACGCCGCGTACTCCCTGCACGTGCTGTCCATCGTGGACAACGGAGAGGAGGTGGTTCGGCCGCTGCTGGAGGAGGCCATGGCGCTGGTCGCGGGGCAGGCGATCGGACGGTTGCTCGCCCAAAGCTTCGGGCCGATGACCGAGGACCACGTCCGGTCCGCGTTCGCCCCCGGGGACTGGCCACGGCTGACCGCGCTGAAAGCCCAGGTCGACCCGGACCGGCGGTGGCACGTCAACCATCCGATCCCCGGACGGCAAACCGCGTGAGCAGCACGATCAGTTCGTCCCGGAACGCCGGCCGGTCATCGTCCGGGAAGTCGGCCAGGCACCGGTGAGTCAGCGATTCGATGGCGGCGATCAGAAACCAGGCGGTCAGGCCCGTCCGGGGCGTCGGGCGGGAGGTTGAGCAGCAGGTCGGCGGCGCGGGCGATGACCCGGCGCGGGTGCGGCCGTTGTGGTCGGCGGCGAGGAAGTGGCTGCCGATATCGACCACAATGTCCGGTCCGCCAGCGGCCGTCGCTTGTCGGTGATCAGCCGGTCGATCTCCTCGCGCGCGGCCGGACGCGGTCGTCGCCGGGCTTGGGCTGGTGTTCGCGGGTGAGCCCAGCCAGCACGGCCGCGGCATCGTCGATCCACTCCTGGTCGGCGAAGTACGCCAGCACCGAAGCGACGGCGGCGTGCTTGGCGTTGAACGTCGTCGGCGTGCGGTCGCCCCAGGCGGCGCGGATGTTGGTGTGCAGCCGGTCGCGGCCGGTCGCTTGTTCTGCATCCAGGCGCGGGCGAACCGTGAATCCGCCCTTAAGCGGTTGTCAACGCCAATGAACATCTCCGATTATCGCCGTCTCCGCGCCCCCATCGGCGAAGATGATCTGCCCGGTAACGAAATGGTCGTCCGCATCGGCGAGCCAGCAGATGAGCTCGCCAACCCACTCTGGTCGGCCGGGAAAGCCGCCGAACGGTTGCGGCGCCGCGGTCTCCACGGCGGTGCGGACGTCGTCGTCGGCGAAGATCCAGGAGACGCGGGGGTGTCCACGACGCCGGGTGCCACGGCGTTGAGCGCGATGCCCGCTCCCGCCCACTCGGGTGTTGCGGCTGCCCTGCGCACCCAACGATTCAACGCGCGCTTGGCGATGCCATAGGCGCCGGCAGCGCCACCGATGGATGGCTCCGCGTCGATATAGGCAACGGCGGCGGCTTCGTCGCCGTCAAGAAATGCCTGCACCACGCGCTCGTCCGCGGGCGCCAGCGACGAGGTCGACGACACGACCACGGCTCGGGGCGCCTCGCTCTGCGTCAGCAACGGCCGTAACCCTTCGAGTGTGGCGACCGTGCCGAAGTAATTCGTCTGCAGGAGCCCGGTCTTGGCGCCTCCGGCGATGGCGAGTACCGCGTCGATGGGCCCACGCTCGGCTACCTGGTCGACCAGTGCCTGCCGGCCCTCAGAGGTGGACAGGTCGGCCTGGATGTCAGCATCGCTGAGGTCGCACCCGATGACCATGGCGCCACGCTCACGCAACAGTGCCGCGGTCGCGGCGCCGATGCCGGATGCCGAGCCGGTCACGACATACCTCCGCCCAGCGTCCCTGGCCGATGTCATTGCGGTTCCTCTCCTCATGTTTCCTGGAAGGGCGTGGCGGTTCAGGGCGCTTCCCGCGTGCCGCGGTCGAAGTGTTCGACCAGCTCAGTGGCACAGAGATCGGGGTCGAGTCCAGCGGACAGGAGCGGGGCCATACTGTCGATCGAGGCTCGCAGCGCCGCCGCCATCACGTGTGGATGGAACGGGCGGAAGGCCCCGGTGCGCTGCCCCTCGGTGAATAAGTGGGCCAGCCGATTCTGCGATTCGCTGTGGTGGCGTTCCCAGTCACTCAGACCACCGTTGAGAAGGATCTGTCGCAGTACCCTTACCTGCGGTGAGTGACTGGCGATGAACATCACGTTCGCGCGGATGACGGTAGCGAGCAGTTTGCGTGCGCCGGTCACGGCGTCGAGGGCGGCCCCTATGTAGGTTTCGCTGTCGGCGACGATTTGGTCGGCGACCGCTGCGAACAACTCGTCCTTGCTGGAGAAGTGGTAGGTGATCAAGCGTTTACTGCTGAGCCCGGCCTCGATGCAGATGGCTTCGAATGTGGTGGCCTGGTAGCCGCGCTCGGCAAGCAAGGTGATTGCGGCGCGGGTGATCTGTTCACGGCGGGCCGCTGTCGCCGCCTGACGGGTAGTCATGACCACCGCACCTACTTACCGATCGTGATGCAGGCACGGCGGGCAGCGTCTCGACAGCCAAGAATGTTATCCATGCGGATAAGCTTATCCGCATGGATAACATAGGGCAAGTCGTCTCGGGCACCGACGGCACGCGCCGTGACAGCGTGGCAACTCCAGCCGATCGCGAGCGTCGCGGAGAAGTCCTCATGAGCGATCGCGATCGGACCGAGAAACTGCAGCCAAAAAGTGTCCTCTGTGGATTGTCAAGGCGCGGCCCGGACCTGATACGCCGCGCGAAGCCTCTGGCTTGAAGCTCGCAAAGCAGATCTCACGACTTCAAGAAAGAGACTCGGTCACGCCCCTTTGCCTTACCCCTCAATAGGTCCGCATTACGGGCGGCGGGAGGCCCTCCTGATGCAGGTACTGTCGTTGCCACTCCTGCCCGGCGGACCGGCACTCTGTCCACATCGAATTCTTTGGGCTTCAGCTGACACAGCCGCTGGACGCATGGGTGCGTAGCCGTCGGGGGTACCAGCAGGACCTCCCTTCGCCCGCGGACAGGGCCTAGGGTGAGGGGGTGGTCAAGATCGATCTGCGCACTGAGATCAAGGAGTTCCTGAGCTCGCGTCGCGCGCGGATCACGCCCGAGCGGGCCGGACTGCTCGCCTACGGCGGCAATCGCCGGGTCAAAGGTCTGCGGCGCGAAGAGGTAGCTCTGCTGGCGGGGGTATCGGTCGACTACTACGTGCGCATGGAGCGCGGCAGCCTCACCGGCGCCTCCGATGGCGTGCTTGACGCGTTGGCCGCTGCCTTGCAACTTGACGAGGCTGAGCGCGATCACCTCTTCCACCTCGCGCGGCAGTCCAGAACGCCCAGCGGTCCACGCCGCCGTCGACCCGCTGTGACGGTGCGTCCGGCGCTTCAGCAGGTGCTCGATGCCATCACTGATGCGCCGGCTTGGATTTGCAACGGCCGTTATGACGTGCTGGCCATGAATCACCTTGCCCGCGCACTGTATTCACCGGTGCTGGCCGACACGCGGCGGCCGGCACCGGTGAATACCGCGCGGTTCGTGTATCTGGATCCCGAAGCGGCGAGAACGTTCTTCGTCGACTATGACCGAATCGCCTGCGATGTGGCCGCGAAACTACGCATGGAAGCCGGCCGCAATCCGCACGACGAGGAGCTGATCGCCCTGGTCGGTGAGTTATCGACACGCAGTGAACTTTTTCGGCAGCGGTGGGCATCTCAGGACGTTCGGCTCCACCGGTCCGGACGCAAGCGCCTGCACCATCCGGTAGTGGGCCGGCTCGACCTGGACGTCGAGTCGATGGATCTGCCCGCCGACCCCGGCCTGCTCCTGAACGTCTACACCGCGCCCGCCGGCACGGCGACCGCGGACGGCCTGGCCCTCTTGGCGTCGTGGGCGGCCGGCCAGGTGAGGCCGACGACCGAGATTCAAGCACTCAGCTGATATTCCCACCTTTTCAGTCCGTCCGAGTCAGCGGTGAACGATCCGCCGACCTGAGTTTCGCCGGTGGCGATATCGGCCCGGCCAGGCAGGGCGCGGCTCTACCGTGGGCGCATGAGCTCACCGATCACGGGCACCGCCGCCGGCGTTCCGTTCACCGCGTTACCACCGGACGGCGACAAGACAGCGCCGCTGATCGTCACCTGGCACATGCTGGACGCGCCGAGGTCGGACGCCGCGTTCGCCGCCGCGCTGCCGATGAACGGCCTGCCCGCGTGGCGGGTGCATCTCGGGATGCCGATGTGCGGGGCACGCATGGTCGACGGCGCCATGGACGCCGGACTGGAGCTGATACGCGAGGACGTCCTGATGTCCTTCCTGCACGCCTTCGTCAAGCAGGCGACCGAGGAATTCCCCGAGGCGCTGGCCGCGATCCGGGCACAGCTGCCGGTCGACGACGGACCGATCGGGGTGCTCGGCGGGTCACTGGGCGGGGCCGTCGCGCTGCGCGTCCTCGCCGACACCGGTACCCCGATCTTCGCCGGCGCCGTCGTGAACGCCGCCATCCGGATGCGGTCTGTTGTCGGCCTCTTCCCCGGCGACTACCCGTATGACGCCGAGTCGGAGAAGGCCGTCGACAGCCTGGACTTCCTCCCCAAGGCCGGTGTCATCGCCTCTCGTGCGCCACTGCTGGTCGTCAGCGGCGAGCTGGATCATCCGGGGCTGCGTGCCGACGCGATCAGCCTCGCCGACGCGATGGGGGACCAGTCCGAGCTGCTGTCGATTCCCGGGCTGGAGCATCCACTCGCCGACGAGCCCGGTATCGAGCCCGCCCCGCAGCTGCCTCAGGCCCGGGCGGTGGACGCCGGCGTGACCGCCTGGTTCCGGCGCCACCTCGGGGTTTAGCTCACGACATCATGCCGCCGTCCACCCGCAGGACCGTGCCGGTGACGTAGGAGGCACGGTCGCTCAGCAGCCACGCGGCGGCGTTGCGGTTGTCGGACGCGGAACGCGATCACCTGCACCATCTCGCCAGCGCCCCGCCGGGACCGCCGCCTGGCCCGTCCCGAGAGGTCCGGCCGAGCATTCTCGCCCTCCTTCGGCGTCTTTCGCAGGCCGCGGCGATCGTGCTGTCCGCGACGTATGAGGTGCTCGCCTGGAACGATCTCGCCGCGGCCTTGATGGAGGACTTCTCCGCCCTGCCACGACGCGACCGCAACCTCGTCCGCCGCGCGTTCCTCGGGCCACGCCCGAACGGGAGGCGGCTGTACGGGGTGTCGGACGTCGACGAGTTCTCCGCGAGCGCGGTCCGGAACCTGCGTGCCACCGCCGGCCGCTACCCCGACGATCCGAGGTCACCGGGCTGATCCGTGAACTCACCGACAACAGCCCCGAGTTCGCCCGGCTGTGGGCCGCGCACGACGTGTGCTCCGCGCCGACACTGTGCAAGACGTTCCAGCACCCGATGGTCGGCCCGGTGTCGGTGAACTGCGACGTCCTCGACATCAGCGACCGGGACCAGCAGATCGTGATCTACACCGCCGAACCCGGCAGCCGGTCAGAGGAGGCGCTGCGGCTGCTCTCGGTCGTCGGGACGCACCGGATGGACGTCCCGCTCTGAGCCGACCGGCGGGTTTGTAGGTTCCCTCGATACCAGCGGGTCGATCCGCAGCGCGGTCGCCAGCGCGAACCGGCCGGCCGGATCGTCGATCGTGCCGCCGAACAGCGTCCGCAACTGCCGGATTCGGTACCGGACGGTCTGGACGTGGACATGCAGTTCGACGCCGATGGCCTGCGGCTGGTCCGGCCGCGCGAGCCACGCCGCGAGTGTCGCGGTGAGCCGGTGCCTCGCCGGTTCCGGTAGGCCGGCCAGTGGCGCGAGGACGTCCTTCGCGAACTCGGTGGCGAGTTCGGGGTCGGCGGTCAGGAGCAGGTCGATCCGGTGATCGGTGGTGTGCACGATCGTGCCGTCGCCGAGTGCGCCGGTCCGGGTCAGCCGCCACAACGCACTCGCCCGCCGGGCGCTGAGCGCGGCCGAGCGGAGCGGGACGACCGGGCCGACACCGGCTTGGTCACGGCCGAGCAGATCCCGCAGCCGGTCGAGATACCACTCGAGCCGGTCGACGGGCATCACCACGGTGGTGAGGTCGTCGTGACGGCCGATCAGCACCCGCCCCGGCATCCGGTCCAGCAGCCGAGGGGCGACGTCGGCGCTGGTGACGGCGATGACGAGCCGTGACGGCATCGCCCACGCGGCTTGGCTCGCGGCATCGTCGAGCACGTCACGGGCGGCCGCGGGTTCGGTCAGCAGGAGACCGAGAAGCCGGTCCCGCCGCGCCTGCCCGGCCCGTGCCGCCTGCGACCGGGCCTCGGCGTAGCCGTCGGCGGCCGCGGCAGAGAGTTCCGCGATGAAGGCGAACAGCGCCTCACCCAGTTCGACGATCGCCCGCGTCGGCAGGTCGACGGCCGGTGCCGCCGACGTGAGCTGCCGCCAGACACCCAGCGCGGCCGACTGGTAGAAGCCGAGCATCTCCTCCAGGCTGCGGCCCGCGGTGTGCTGGGCCCGGCCCTGCGCCCGGTAGACCTCGCGGTCGGTCACCCCGGTGTCGGGATGGCCGATCTCGCTGAAGAACGCGTCGAGCGCGACGTCGAGGGTGGTTTGGAGGTTCGCCGCCGTCCGATCGTCGAGCGGGGTCCGGAGCCCGGCCTTGACCTGTTCCATGGCGGCGGACGCGATCGCGGCGGTGTCCGGCTCCAGCCGGGTCAGCACCGAGGCGTCCAGCCGTCGCCATGGCTGTGCCGACGCCTTCGTCATAGAGGCAACCTACAAAACCCCGGACGAGAACGCGCGGCTGCGTTCTAGTGATTCACCCACCACCCGGCGGACGCTGTCCGCAGCATTCGCCGACGCATGCAGGAGGCCGCTGTGACACGTTCTCGCTGGGGAAGACTCGCTCGTATCGCCGCGGTGGCCGGCACCGCACTCACCCTCGTCGGCATCGGGACACCGGCCCTCGCCGAGGGGGAGCGCCAGGTGTACGTCGCGATGGGCGACTCGTTCTCGGCCGGATCCGTCGTCCTGCCGCAATCCGATCTGCTCACCTGCGCCCGGTCCGCGATCAACTACGCCGGGCTGCTGGCGAAGCAGCTCAAGGTCGACGTCCTGCACGACGTCACCTGTGGTGCGGCGACCACGGCTAACTTCCCGAACCCGCAGAAGGGCATCGTCTCCGGTACCAACCCGCCGCAGTACGACGCGCTCTCGGCCGACACGACGCTGGTGACGGTGGGGATCGGCGGCAACGACATCGGACTGGTCGGGCTCGCCACCTCGTGCGTCAACCTGATGCCGGCGGGTAACTCGTGCAAGGCGGCCAACACCGCGGGCGGCGTCGACAAGTACGCGACCAGGATCGACGCCTTCGCCGCGACCTACGGCACGGTCATCGAGACCATCCGGCAGCGCGCGCCGCGGGCCAAGATCGTCATGGTCGGCTACCCGACCGGTATCAAACCCGGCGGCTGCTGGCCGATCGTCCCGGTCCTGCCGCAGGACGCCGACTACATCCAGGGCAACATCGACCGGCTCAACACACGGATGGCCGAACAGTCCGCCGCCCACGACGCCTCCTACGTCGACATCCGGACGCCGAGCATCGGGCACGACGCCTGTCAGCTCATCGGCGTCAAATGGATCGAAGGGCTCATCCCATCGGTGGTGAACAACAGCTTCGCGCCGCTGCACCCGAACGCCGCCGGGCTGGCGGCCGTGGTGCCGAGCATCCGGAAAGTGCTGTAGCGGGGCCCCTCAAGAGAAGTACAGGAAGGCCCCCTTCCTTGCCGATCGTCACCATCCCGATGATCATCGCGATGATCGTGCACCGGAAGGCCTCGGC